>PLBD01000359.1 GCA_003135315.1 Acidobacteriaceae bacterium
ATCACCCGCGATGTCTCCGGCGAGGGTGTGCAACAGGCGCTGCTCAAGCTGATCGAGGGCACCATCGCCTCGGTGCCCCCGCAGGGCGGGCGCAAGCATCCGCAGCAGTAATTTCTGCAGGTTGACACGACCAACATCCTGTTCATCTGCGGAGGAGCGTTCGTAGGGCTGGAACGCACTATCGGCCGGCGTCTGGGCAAGCGGTCCATGGGCTTCCGTACCGACGAAGCCAAGGAGGCCGCATTCACCGAAAGCAACAAGCGTGACACCGAATTGCTCGCCCAAGTCCAGCCGCAAGACCTGATCAAGTTTGGACTGATTCCCGAGTTTGTGGGCCGCTTGCCGGTGGTTGGAGTGCTCAGCGATCTTGACGAAGACGCGTTGGTAGAGATTCTCACCAAGCCGAAGAACGCCATCGTCAAGCAATATCAGCGGCTGTTTGAGTTCGAAAACGTCAAGTTGCGCTTCTCGGAGGAAGCCCTGCGTGCGATCTCCCGCGAGGCGATGTCCCGCAAAGTCGGCGCTCGCGGTCTGCGGATGATTCTCGAAGAGCTGATGCTCGACCTGATGTATACGCTGCCGAGTCAAAAGCGCGTGCGGGAGTGCGAAGTTACGAGAGATATGGTCGAGAAGCGCAACGCCACGCTTGCGTTGATGGAGAAGGCTGGATAAGGAGTATCAACGTCCAATCGTCTGAGCGTCCGGAATTAGTGACAAGAAAAAGCGGCCAATAGGCCGCTTTTTCTTTACTGCATGAGATTTCAGTCACTCGGAATCCACAATCTCCGGCGGGCCGCCTTCGTCGGGCTCGATGGCGAACTCCTGGCGCGGCTCTTCCGGCGGATCTGTTGCTCCGTCTTTTTTCTTCAAGCGAACAACCGTGATCTTGGCAAAACCTTCCTCGAACTTCGGCGGCCGCAGCTTGGCTGCCATGCGATGCATTACATCTTCGGGAACGTTGCGTTCGCGCCGGCGATTCCGCTCAATGCAAATCTCCGGCGGCACATCGAAGAACACCGCGTGCGCCTCATAGCCGAAGTCGTGTGCCAGCTTGATCCAGGTGCGGCGCTCGTGAGCAGAAAGATTGGTCGCGTCCAGATAATTCGAAGGACGGCGCGCCAGCAGGCGGGCCCGCAGCATAGTGCGGAGCGTGGAAAAGACCAGGTCCTGATAACGCTGTTCGGTCACATCGTCGAACAGCAGGATGCGGACCATGTCGCTGGATAGCGGAAGAATGTTGTGACGTTTGAACCAAGTACTCTTGCCCGAGCCCGGAAGGCCGATGGACAAGACCACAGCGCCCTTCGGCTGTTTGGCCGCCGCTACGGGCTGAGCTACAGGTTCAGCAGCTTCGGTTGGCGCTTCGGCCTCACCGGCTTCGCCCGTCGGACCTCCTGGCCCAGGCAGGGTTGGCGGCTGGGCCGCTCCCGGTGGACGAGTGCCACGTCCGCGACGTCCGCGGCGGCGGTTGCGGTCACGCCGGAACTGCTGCTGGGGCTCCACGTTCCCGTCGGCTTCCGCCACAGGTTGAGATTCCTGAAGCTCCGCTTCGTCTGGCTGAGACTCGAACTCAGGCTGCTGGTTCATCGTCGCTTCCGAACCGGCCGGCTCGGGAAACTTGGGTTGCAAAGGCGCGGGACTGTCTGGTCCCGGTTTGTCTGCCTGCGGCTTGCGCCGCTTGCCGCGGTCGCGGCTCCATCTGCGCATGTTGCACTTGTAACACGCTTGCCTAGCTGGGAGCAATCTGCTCGCTTCCCCTTTTGTGCGGCGCCAACCAGTGTTTTGCAGTTCCGGCATTGTCGTCGTCCCAGTCTGGATGCTAGGCTTTGGGGTTGACCTCACTGTCCGCTCGGGACTGTACAGTGTACGATCACATTTTCGTATTTCAATTCGCACTTCTTGACGAGGTACTATGGCAATCAAAGTAGGTATCAATGGCTTTGGCCGCATTGGCCGCAACATCCTCCGCACCGCGCTTAACGATTCCGGTCTGGAATTCGTCGCCGTCAACGATCTCACCGATCCCAAAACTCTTGCCCATCTGCTGAAGTACGACTCGATTCTGGGCAATCTGCCGAACAAAATTTCCGCCGGCGCTGACTTCATCAGCGTCGATGGCAAGAACATTAAAGTGTTCGCCGAAAAAGATCCGTCCAAGCTCGACTGGGAATCCGTTGGCGCACAGGTGGTGATCGAGGCAACTGGCAAGTTCACCAAGGCGGAATTGGCCAAGCAGCACCTACACGGGCCGGTGAAGAAGGTCATCATCACCGCTCCGGCGACCAACGAAGACATCACCATCGTGATGGGAGTGAACGAAGACAAGTACGATGCAGCGAAGCATCACATCATCTCGAACGCGTCGTGCACCACGAACTGCCTCGGCCCCATCGCCAAGGTGATTAACGACAATTTCAAGATCGTCTGCGGAACCATGACGACGATTCACTCCTACACCAACGATCAGGTCATCCTCGATTTCCCGCATAAGGACCTGCGCCGCGCTCGCGCTGCCGCGCTGTCCATGATTCCGACCTCGACCGGAGCGGCCAAGGCGATTTACCTGGCGATTCCTGATCTCAAGGGCAAGCTCGATGGCTTTGCCATGCGCGTGCCGACGCCGAATGTCTCGGTTGTCGATCTGGTGGTATTCGTCGAGAAGAAGACAACGGCGGAAGAGGTGAACGCCGCCCTGAAAGCGGCCGCCGAGGCAGGTCCGCTGAAGGGCTATCTGGGATACGAAACGGCCGAACTGGTCTCGATCGATTACCGCGGAGATCCGCGCTCGTCGATCGTGGACGCTCCCATGACCCGCGTCGTTGCCGGCAATTGCGTTAAGGTCATCTCCTGGTACGACAACGAGTGGGGATACTCGTGCCGCATCCGCGACCTTATTC
This sequence comes from Acidobacteriaceae bacterium, assembly GCA_003135315.1. Taxonomy (GTDB): domain Bacteria; phylum Acidobacteriota; class Terriglobia; order Terriglobales; family Acidobacteriaceae; genus Bog-257. Next base: position 2,898 of record PLBD01000359.1, read on the forward strand.
ATTACCTTGGGCAAAAGGGACTGTAAGACGGTGGCCAGTGGCCAGTGACTCGTGGTCAGTGGCCATTGGCTAGCGGGCAACATCGGTCCTTGATTGCTAAGTGGTTCGTAACTCGAGACGCTTCGTGCCATCGGTCTTCGGTCACTGACCACTAGCCACTGACCACTAGTCACTGGTGTTTCGCTATGACAAAACTTTCCATTCGCGATCTTTCTCTGAACAACAAGCGCATCTTCATGCGGGTCGATTTCAATGTGCCGCTCGATGATGGGCGTGTCATGGACGACACTCGCATCCGCGAAACCTTGCCGACCATCGAGTACGCGCTTCGTCACGGGGCGCGTTTGATCCTGGCCTCGCACCTGGGACGCCCCAAAGGCAAGCCCAATCCCAAGATGAGCCTGAAGCCGGTCGCCGAGCGACTGCGTGTTCTCATCGACGACGTGCTGCGTCGCGGCGAAAATGTTGGCTTCTCGCCCGACTGCATCGGCGCGCAGGCTGAAGAAATGGCCGAAAAGCTGGAGCGCGGCCAGTCTTTGCTGCTGGAGAACCTGCGCTTCCATCCCGAGGAAGAAGCCAACGACCCGGAGTTTTCCCGGAAGTTGGCCAAGCTCTGCGATTACTACGTCAATGACGCATTTGGCTCGGCGCATCGTGCGCATGCCTCCACGGAAGGCATGACGCATTTCGTGGAGAAGCGCGCTGCCGGCTTGCTGATGGAGAAGGAACTGGAGTATCTCGGCAAGGCGCTCTCGCATCCGCAAAAACCATTCGTTGCCATTCTTGGCGGCGCCAAGGTCAGCGACAAGATTGGCGTTATCAAGCACCTGATGGGCAAGGTTGACGCCTTCATCATCGGCGGCGGAATGGCGTACACGTTCCTCAAAGCGCAGGGCAAGGAGATCGGCAAGTCGCTGCTGGAAGCCGACAAGATCGACCTGGCCAAGCAGACGCTCGCCGACGCAAAGTCCCACAACGTGAGACTTCTGTTGCCGGTCGATCATGTTGTGGCCGACAAGCCCGAAGCTGGAGCTCGCATCCGTCATATCGGCGAAGGCGAGCCGATCCCGGCGGACATGATGGCGCTCGACATCGGGCCAAAGACGATTGAGCTGTTCTGTGACGAAATCGGCGGAGCGCGGACCATCGTGTGGAACGGCCCAATGGGTGTTTTCGAAATCGAAGCCTTCGCCAAAGGCACGAAGAAGATCGCTGACGCAGTGGCCGATAACGGCGCCGCGGTTTCGATTGTCGGCGGCGGCGACAGCGTCGCTGCCGTGAAGGCGGCGGGCGTGGCTGACAAGATCACCCACATCTCCACCGGCGGCGGCGCTTCGCTGGAGTTTCTCGAAGGCAAAAAGCTGCCCGGCGTGGAAGCGCTCAGCAACAAGTAAGCGAAGTGGCGTCGGGTGGAGCGCCGCTTCAGCGATGGAGTTGAGGCTGCAACAAGAACCGGGCTTTAGCCGCTGAGGTGAAGATGCAGGGGTACTTACCCCAGCGCCTGAAGCCGACCTCCTTGAACGGCGCTTCTCTTGATGCACGCCTGGAAGGCGTGCTCCACCCAAGCTTTGACAGCAACCTGGAGGCCGGCCCGCCTTTCCCTGACGCAGGGTCGGGCCCTTACGCTTTCCGCTGCTTGTACTCATCGAACGCATCCAGATACCGGTCGATGTCCTCCTTCCGCAGATAATACGGCGTCGATAGCCGTAGCTTCGACGGATCGCCTCCGCGAATCCGTATCTTCTTCGTCTTCCACATCCATTCTTCCAGCTTCATTCGCTGGATGGGCGGAACGTTTACCGTCACAATCGCGCAGCGCAATTTCGCATCGGGCGAAGTCCACGACTCCGCGCCGCGCTTTATCATCTCTTCCAGCATGCAATCGCCCAGCTCGCGATGCCGGCTTTCGATACGCTCCATGCCAATCGAGTTCGCCATCTTGATGGCTGCGCTCAGCCCGCACAGCGACGGCACATTCGAGGATCCAATCCGCTGGAAGCGTTCGGCGCGCAGCTTCGGCTCGTCCCACCCGGCGGTCGCGATCGTGTTCCACATCCGGTCGATCACTTCGTCGCGCACATAAAGGAAGCCCGAGCCCTTCGGCGCCTGCAGCCATTTGTGCGGGCTTGAGCTGTACATATCGCAGCCAACATCGTGCAAGTGCAGGCGCATCATGCCGGTGACGTGCGCGCCGTCTACCGCCGACAGAATTCCCTTCGACCGCGCTAGCGCGCAAATCTCTTTCGCCGGCAGCACCACGCCGGTGACGGTCGTGATGTGGCTGAAGAAAATCACGCGCGTGCGCGGTGTGATGGCGTCGTTGAACAGGTTCAGCACCTGCGGCGCGTCTTTCACTGGCATGGGCAGCGTGATTTTCTTGACCACGATGCCGTAGCGCTTCGCCTTCAACTGCCAGGGCTGCTCGCCGCCCGGATGCTCCTGGTCGGTCATCAGGACTTCGTCGCCAGGCTTCATGTCCACTCCGTTGGCGATGTAGCTGTTGGCCTCGGTGGCATTGCGCAGCAGCGCAATCTCGTCGCGCCAGCAGCCGACGAACGCCGCCAGCGGTTCGCGAAATTCATTCCACGGCCCGTATCCCCAGATTGGATAATCCTCCGGATCGGTCTCGTCCAGCTTCTCGGTCGAGTTGTAGCCCTTGAAAATCGCCCGCAGCACCGGCGCAGGACTTGATCCCACAGTTCCGTTGTTCAGGTAGATCTCGTCCTCCGGGATGAGGAACTGCTTGCGCAGCTCAGTCCAATATCCCTCTTCATCGTGCCGGTAGAGCATGGGATCGGGCAGCGCAGGGGGAGCATTTTCTACTTGCGCCAGCAGATCGCTGCGAAAGGCGAGAACCGCGGCGAACCCAGCACTGGCGGTCAGGCTGGCTGTCAGAAAGCGTCGACGGTCGAGCACGAGCACCTCCCTATCCTGCAAAGGCGACATCTTACACCCACAGACAGTGGTCAGCGGCCAGCTAATCACGGCTGCCGCGGAATTGGATGATTCTGCGGCGGTCGCGTTTGGACGGCCTGCCTTCAGGCGCGGGAGTGGAATTCCTCATGGCCTTACGCTCTTCGGCCGCCTTGATGCGCGATTCACGGCTCGCCTCGGTTTCTTCATAGAGCGTATGAGCGACCGCGGCAGGGCCTCGCACTTCGCTCAGCAGCACAACCTTCACCTGAAAATCACCGCTGTCGGTCTTGATATGCAATAGGTCGCCGACCCGGACCTCGCGGGCAGCCTTGGCGGGCTGGCTGTTGGATTGAATCCTGCCGAGTTCACAGGCACGGGCAGCCAGAGAGCGCGTCTTGAAGAATCGGGCCGCCCACAGCCACTTGTCCATGCGTACGCTGGCCATGCCTTATCTTAGGACAGTTTTGTCGGCCGTCGGTTGTTACGCGGCAGCTTCGCCTCCAAAGCTCCGGTGTGCGGAAGAATTCGGAGGTTACGAAAGTACAATCGCGCACATGTACTTTCGTAATCTTGACAGAAAGAAGCGACGCGGTAGGCTGATAAGTTGGGCTCAGTGTCCAATTGCCTATCGGGAAGGTTTGCCGGGAGGCGGAGGGTCTTTGACAAATTAGTGGCCAGTGGTCGGTGGCTGGTGGCCAGTTGTGCGGGCACCCAGACTTCGGGGGACTCGGCGTAAGATGTTGCATGCAAAAGCTTTACAGAAACCTTTTCTTGTCAATATTTTGCGTGAGGGATCCCTTAAGCTATTGAAATTAAAAGGCTTAGATCGACGCGTAAGTCCAATGTCTGGAATATTTTGTGCGCAAAATATTCAAACAAAAGGTCTTAGGTATCCGGGGGGAGGGGGGTGCCATTTCGCATGTTCCTCGGGATGCGTTTTGCGGCCTCACTCTGCCATCCCGTAGTACTCTGTTATCGCTGCATTTGCAACGCAATCTATGAATAGACCCAAGCCAGTTGCTCTCTTTGGCCTTCTCGCTGCTCTCATTTTCTCGTCTACTCTGGTAACCGCTCAAAAGCCGCACGTGCTGCCGCATCGCAGCGAGGAAAGAGCTGCTCCGCCGCCCGCACCGGCTCCTCAGGTCAGTCCGCAGCTTTCGAAGGAAGATCTGGAAGCCTTCTTTGACGGCTTCCTCCCGATTGAACTCGAGCGTGATGATATCGCGGGGGCAGTCGTCACGGTGGTGAAGGACGGCAAGGTGCTCTTCGCCAAAGGTTATGGCTACGCCGACGTAAAGGCCAGGAAACCCGTCAGCGTTGATGCCACGCTCTTCCGGCCGGGTTCCATCTCCAAGACCTTCACTTGGACCGCGGTGATGCAACTGGTGGAGCAGGGCAAGATCGACCTGAACCGCGACGTGAACGACTATCTCGACTTCAAGATTCCCGCAACCTTCGGTAAGCCCATCACGATGAAGGACCTGATGACGCACACGCCGGGTTTCGAGGAGACCCTGAAGGAATTGTTCGTCGCCGATGCCGCGGACATGCGCCCGCTGCAACAGTATGTGCAGACCCACATGCCGGAGGAAATCTTCCCGCCGGGAACGACTCCGGCGTATTCGAACTACGGAGCCACGCTCGCCGGCTATATCGTGCAGCGCGTTTCAGGCATGCCGTTCGACGACTACATCGAACAGAACATTCTTATGCCGCTGGGCATGACCCAAAGCACGTTTCGCCAGCCGCTGCCTGCCAATCTGAAGGTGCTGATGTCGCAGGGATATAACAAGGCGTCGCAACCCCCGAAGGACTTCGAGTTTGTACAGGCCTGGCCTGCCGGCAGCCTTTCGACCACGGCGGAAGACATGTCGCATTACATGATCGCCCACCTGCAAAACGGCGAATACAACGGCGCTCGCATTCTGAAGCCGGAGACGGCGCAACTCATGCACTCGCGCGCCTTCGGCCTGGTGCCGTCGATGAACGGCATGGCCTACGGCTTCTACGAGGAGTCGCGCAACAGCCATCGCATCATCGGACACGGCGGCGACACCCAGTGGTTTCACAGCGACATGCACCTCATGCCCGACGACCATATCGGCTTCTTCATCTCCTACAACAGCGCCGGAAATCCGCAGTTTTCCGGGCGATCGGCATTGTGGGAAGGTTTCCTCAACCGTTATTTCCCCTACACGCCTCCGGCTGGTAGGCAGTTGGCCAACGCGGCCGAGGACGCCAAGTCGGTGACCGGAACGTACTGGCTCAGCCGCCGCTCTCAAAGCAATGTTGCTGCCGTCATCGGGGCTCTTGGCCAGTTGAAGGTAAGCGTCAACTCCGACGGCACTATCAGCGTGGATCAAGTGAAGGACTTCGCCGGCAATCCCAAGCACTTCCAGGAAATCGCGCCGTTGATGTTTCGCGAAGTCAACGGCCAAAGCGAGATCGCCTTCATCAGGGACTATGCGGAACGGCAGATCATGGTCACCGATCTGCCTATCTTCGTTGGCCAGCGCGTTCCGGTGTTGAAGAACCAGAACCTCAACCTAGGCATCATTACCTTTGCCGTGGTCATATTCGCCCTGACCCTGCTGTTCTGGCCGCTGAACGCGATGCTGCGCGGGCACTATCGCTATCGCGCCGAACTGACGCCACAATATCGCAGGCTGCGCTTCTGGATGCGATGGGTGTGCGCGGTCAATCTGGTCTTTCTGGCCGGATTTGCGGCGTGGCTTATGTCAGTGGAGGACAACATTGCTCTGCTGAGCAGCCACTTTGATCTGAAGCTGCACCTGTTGCAGGTGATTGGCGTGCTGGGCGTGATCGGCACGCTGGTCGCGATCAATTATTGTGTTCGATCGTGGAGTGATGGGACGTTGTGGTTCTGGACTAAGGTGTGGAACACGCTGCTGATGCTGAGTTGTGTGGGATATGTGTTCTTCCTGCTGAACTGGCACATGCTGAACTTCAGGCTAAACTACTAGGCGGCCTGAAGCAGTGGGCAGCACTCTTCATCCCGCCCTGCGCCCCTCGTCAAGCACCTCGTCCAGTGCTCCCGCCAGTTGTTCGGCGCGCTCGTTGTAGTCGCTGGCAATGGAGTCATACCTGCGCCTCAGCACGTGCAGTTCATCGGCAATATTCAGGGCCGCCAGCACCGCAACCCGCAGCGAGTCGACCGTTGCCGCCTGCTGCGAGATGAGTCGCATTTTGTTATCCACATACGCTGCCAACTCGGCGATGTACTCCGCGTCGGAACCGCGCAGATGATAGGTTTGATCGTAGATCTCGACCCGGACGTTACCGCCGCCATTTCCATTCGCCTTGCTCAAACTCGCCCTCCCGTCAGTGGCCAGTGGTTAGTGGCTAGTGGTCAGAAACGCCAACACCTCAGCATTTCTGGTAACTGGCCACTGACCACTGCCTTCCATTATCCCGCCGACTCTTCCAGCGCCAAAGACTCAATTTGGCCGAGCATCTTTTCTACTCGGGTACGTACCTCTTCGCGCTCGCGGCGCAGCGCGACCAGTTCCTGGCGCACGGTATCCAGTTCTTCCTCACGCTCGTTCAGCTGCGTACGCAGGCGCGAAGCATCGCGCTCGGCGACTGCCTTGGCTTCGCGCGCCGACTTCAGCAGCTCAACCGTGCGCAGGATCTTTTCTTCCAGGGACTTGAAATCCGCGGTGCTGGGAGCGATTTCAACTGCATTTGCCGTCATGCTGGTGGGTGACCTTCAGAAGAAATTTGTGTTTCCGAGCGCAGTATATCGCAGAACTGCATGTGCAAAAGTGCGTCGCGTCACGATTATGCGGGATTTGGCCGCGCCGAACCTGAGTATGCAACTCCCCGGCTCCGAAGGCCCCGGAGCAGCCCAAGAATCAATTTCAAATGGACTGCCGGAACTCGAACCGGCAGGTATACAATTCCGCTGTTCGGGCCAAGCCATGGAACTCTCCATCGAAGCGAACTTCGCCGCGGTCCTGGATGCCGCTCCTGATGCCATGCTGGTAGTCGACCAGCAGGGCCGCATTGTGCTCGCCAATACCCAAAGCGAGAAGCTCTTCGGCTATTCGCACTCCGAGCTGGTTGGTAAGAAGGTCGAGGTCCTGGTTCCTCCGCGCTTTCGCGCCAAGCACCCGGGACACCGCTCCGGCTACTTCTTCGGCGACCCCCATGTCAGGCCCATGGGAGTTGGCCTCAATCTGCTCGGGCTCCGCAAAGATGGTACGGAATTTCCGGTCGAGATCAGTCTAAGTCCAGTGCAGACTCCGGCAGGCCCCATGGTCATCAGCGCCATCCGCGATGTGACCGCCCGCAAGGGAGCCGAGGACAAGTTTCGCGCCCTGCTGGAGTCCGCCCCCGACGCCATGGTGATTGTCGATCAGCGCGGAAAGATCGTGCTGGTCAATTCCCGCACCGAAGAACTATTTGGCTACCCCAGGCATGAGCTGTTGGGATACTCTGTGGAAGTCTTGGTTCCGGAGCGTTTTCATGGGCAGCATACTCGTGACCGCGCATCCTACTTTGCAGACCCGCGTCAGCGGCCCATGGGAGAAGACCTTGAGCTCTTTGGGCTGCGCAAGGACGGCACCGAGTTCCCGCTGGAAATTAGCCTCAGCCCGATCAAAACGTCTGACGGCGTGCTGGTGGCGAGCGCAATTCGAGACATAACCGTGCGAAAGAAAACTGAGGACAAATTCCGTTCGCTGCTGGAGGCCGCACCCGATGCCATGGTGATCGTCGACGATCAAGGAAAGATCACCCTGGTCAATGCTCAAACCGAGAAGCTGTTTGGGTATCCGCGCTCGGAGCTCATTGGAGAACCGGTCGAGTCCCTGGTTCCGGAGCGCTATCGCGTCCATCATCCCCGCCATCGCAAGGACTTCTTTGCCCACCCTCATGTGAGGCCGATGGGAGTCGGACTCGAACTCTTCGGACTGCGCAAGGATGGCAGTGAGTTCCCTGTCGAAATAAGCCTGAGCCCATTGGTCACCGAGACCGGCACTTACGTCACGAGCGCCATCCGTGACGTTTCCGAACGGAAGCATGCCGAAGAACAGATCCGCAAGCTCAATGATGAGTTGGAAGAGGCCCTGCGGCGCTCGGAGAGGCTGGCCGTTACTGGCCGCCTGGTCGCAACCATCGCCCACGAGATCAACAACCCGCTGGACGCTCTCACCAACCTGATGCATTTGCTGAAGAGAAGTCCTTCGCTCGACGAGAGTGCCGCCGAACTGGTCGATCTGGCCGAGCGCGAGGTTCGCCGCTTGTCCAACATCAGCCGCCAGACCCTGGCGCCGCATCGCGAAACCAAACTGCCCGTCGTCACCCGGATTTCCGAGTTGCTCGACGACGTCTTCGCCATGTACCGCCCCCGCCTGCAAGCTGCCAAGATTGACGTGGAGCGTGATTACCGGATCACCGGAGAAGTAACCATCTTCCCCAATGAGTTACGCCAGGTCTTCACCAACTTGTTTACTAATGCCATCGACGCCATTGGACAGCGTGGCCGCATATCGCTGGGCATCGAACAGGCCGCCGAGAATGAGGTCGTGGTGAAGGTTCGCGACACCGGATGCGGCATTCCCCAGGCCAACCTTGCCAATATCTTTGAGCCTTTCTTCACCACCAAAGGCGAACAGGGCACTGGCATAGGCCTGTGGGTCATTAAAGGCATTGTCGACAAACTGGGCGGCAGGATCGAAGTGGAGAGTTCGACCACGGGTGATGCCGGGACCTGTTTCAGCGTCTTTCTTCCCGCCAGCAAAGCGAACGGGACCCGCACTCCAGAGCCTGAGGAGTCCCCCTCGACTGTCCCATCCCGCTCAAACTCGCAAGCCGGCTAGAGGCTTTACCAAGCGTCTGATGCGGCAGGCTTGCGCTGCGACAGTATCTGCCTGCCCTCCTTGACGGTGGCTCTCGCCGCGCACTAAAGTCAAAACGCTCTGTCCGCAGCATCGAGGCGGAGCTGTGATCGGCCTGTTTTGGGGGACCAGTGAGGACCAAGTCGTCCGCGGTTAGGAAAGGGACCAGCACAACGACCCAGGCAGCGCCTGCCGCAAGTTGGCTGGCGTCGCTGAAGCAGGAGCGTTTCGTACTTGCTCTTCTCCTGGTGGCTGCAACGGTCGCGGTTTATTTTCCCGTCGCCCACCATCCCTTCGTCAACTATGACGACATGGTTTATGTCGTCAACAATCCCCACATCCAGTCCGGACTCGATTGGGACATGATTTCGTGGGCCTTCACTACGTTTTATCAATTCAATTGGCATCCCCTGACCTGGCTCTCCCATGCCGTCGACGTCCAGATCTTTCAGTTGGAGCCGGGAGGCCATCACGTCACCAGTCTGCTGTTGCAGGTAGTGAACGTGTTGTTGCTGTTCTGGGTGCTGTTGCGGGCGACCGGTTACGCTGGCCGTAGTGCCATGGTTGCCGGATTGTTCGCCCTGCACCCCGTCAACGTGGAATCGGTGGCGTGGATTTCGGAGCGCAAGAACCTGCTCAGCATGATGTTTTTCCTCCTGGGGTTGGGCGCGTACCGTTGGTACGCATCCTCGCAGGACGGCAAATTACTCCTTAAGACGCCATCGCAACGGGACTCTCGAGTGGGTCGCTACATCATCGTAGCGTTGCTGTTTGCCATGGGATTGATGTCCAAGCCCCAGATCATCACTTTTCCATTTCTCCTGTTGCTCTGGGACTACTGGCCATTGCAGCGGATGGCTGCTGAGGCGGATCGCCCCGCTTCCGGAACACTCACCCATCCGGTTCTTCCGCCATATAGCTTCTGGTGGCTGGTAAGAGAGAAGGTCCCGCTTTTCGCTATGTGCGCGGCCAGCGCTGTGGTCACGGTGATAGCGCAGAAAGCCGGCGGTGCTGTGGCATCGCTGGAGGTTTACCCCTTTTCCATCCGGCTCACCAATGCCATCGTCGCTTACGTACGGTACATTGAAAAGGCTTTCTGGCCCACGAATCTCGTCCCTATTTATCCCCATCCCTGGCACGCCCTGCCGTTGTCCCAGGTCATACCCGCGCTGGCGCTTCTGCTGGCCATAACGGTGCTGGCGGTCATGGGCCGCTGCCATCGCTACTTGCTGGTGGGATGGCTCTGGTTCCTGGGAACCTTGGTCCCGATGATCGGCCTCGTCCATGTCGGAAATCAGGCGATGGCCGACCGCTACGCCTACTTGCCGTTCATTGGTTTGTTCCTGATGGTTTGCTGGGGAGTGGCCGACCTGGCCGAGCGGCAACATGTTCCCGTAATTGTGCTGCGCTGCGCCGCCATGGTTGTGCTGCTGGTGCTCGCCGTGCTGACTCGCCATCAACTCGCATTCTGGAATGACAATGTGACGTTGTGGACCCACTCCATCGAGTCCAGCACCGACAATTATGTAGCTCACGACAATCTGGCGCTGTTGCTCATCGACCGCGGCCAGACTGACGAGGCCATGCAGCACTTCCAGGCAGCCCTCGCTATCTATCGGTCCGACCCTACAAGCAATTTGCAGATCGCCGTGTACGACCATCAGCATGGCAAGTTGCAGGAAGCTATTGCGCGCTACGACCAGATGATCAGCATCACGCCGGACGGCCCTGGCCGGGCGGAACTGTTCAGTAATAAAGGGCTGGTCTATGTCGATCTTCGGGACAGCGTCCACGCCAAGGAGTGCTTCGACAAGGCGGTTGCGCTGGATTCCCGCAATTACCGGGCATGGCTCGGCTTGGGAGTGCTGGCAGTGCGCTCCGGCGATCTGAATCTGGCGATCGACGACTTCAGGCGCTCCATCGCGGCCAAACCAACCGAGGTCGCGTATGGACTGCTGGCCCAGGCCCTGGATCAGTCGGGCCATAAAGACGAGGCGCGCGCGGCGCGGGAGCAAGCTAAGCTGCTGTCCAAGAGCGGCGCGGCATCGCAGGCCCTTCCCGAAGGCGGTCTGGCCCGCTAGCAGCTACTTCATAACTCTTTCTGGTTTGTACCAGCACCGGGGCCTTTTGGCGGTTTTGAAGCGGGGCTGCCGGTGGGGCCACCGCGTAGCAAACACCACTTTCGCTATCCCCTTATCTCCCACCTTGACGCTGCCCTCCGGTAGCAATAAAGTCGAGTTAGCTGGAGATTGCGCCATTGGAAACCCTCGTCGGGAAGAACCTTCTGCACTACACCATCGTCAAGAAGTTGGGCGCTGGTGGTATGGGCGTAGTGTACGAAGCGGAAGATAGTCGGCTGGGACGTCATGTCGCCCTCAAGTTCCTGCCGCGCGAACTCGAACAGGACCCCAATGCGCTGGAGCGCTTTAAGCAAGAAGCGCGGGCCGCGTCTGCGCTGAACCACCCCAACATCTGCACCATCTACGCCATCGAGGAGTGTGGGGGGCAGCACTTCATCGCCATGGAGTTGCTGGAAGGCCAGAGCCTTGACGAAGAAATCAACGGCCATCCGCTGCCTCTGGACAAGATTCTCGACATCGGCGTTCAGGTCACCGATGCCCTGGATGTGGCCCATGGCAAGGGCATCGTGCATCGCGATCTTAAGCCGGCGAACATTTTCCTGACGGGTCGCGGTCAGGCCAAGGTCCTTGATTTTGGACTGGCGAAGCTGACCTACGATCGCCGCGCAGCACTGGAGACCGCTGCCGGCAACGCACCAACCACTACACCCCTGATGCTCACTGCGCCGGGAACAGCCGTAGGCACCGTCGCCTACATGTCGCCCGAGCAGGCGCGCGGCGAGGACCTCGATTGCCGCAGCGATCTATTTTCCCTGGGCGGCATCCTCTACGAAATGGCGACCGGCAAGATCGCCTTCGATGGCAATACTTCTGCCGTCATCTTCCAGGGAATCCTCGATCGCAATCCGCGTCCGCCAGCCGAACTGAATCCCGAGGTTCCTTTCAAGCTTGTGGACATCATCGACAAGGCGCTCGAGAAGGACCGCGATCTCCGTTACCAGAGTGCAGCCGAGTTGCGCTCCGACCTGAAGCGTCTGAAGCGCGACAGCCTGGGGCACACCTCGCGAACTGGGATCGCTGCAGCTTCCCTTCCCGCAACCCGTCCCAGCGGTACGACGCAGCTCGCTGCCGGCGAAACAGTGGCGGCGGGGAAGCGTCGCCCCAGTGGAACCAATCTCATCCTGGCGGCCAGCTTGCTGATGGTTGGAGCTGGCCTTTATGGCTTCTACAACCGCTTTGTTCAGTGGCGCGGCGATTCCGGCCCGATTCCGTTTCAGAACATGAGCATGGAGAAGCTGACGAACTCGGGCCATGCCGTGTTGGCAACCATTTCTCCTGACGGCAAATATGTGGTCAATGCGGTGGACGAGGGACAAGGCCAGCAGAGTTTATGGATGCGGCACGTCGCCACCGGCAGCAACGCCCAAATCATGGCGCCTCAGGAGGGCAGGTATACCGGACTGACGTTCTCGCCCAACGGCGATTTTCTGTACTTCGTGCGCAACGATCCACAGCATCCCGGCGTCGGATTTCTGTACCAGATTCCTGTGTTGGGTGGCACGCCGCGCAAGCTGGTCGATGACGTCGACAGCGCGGTCAGCTTCTCACCCGACGGGCAGCAGATGGTCTACCTGCGCGACAGCTCTACCGATGCGAGCTCGACGCTCATCATTGCCCATGCCGATGGGACCGGCGAGCGAGTGCTCTCCAAGCTCCCCCTGCCTGGATATGCAGATCCAGCTTGGTCTCCCGATGGCAAGTCGATTGCCGCTACCGTGCTCGATCCTGGCAGTCAGAACTTGGGCCGCGTGGTGCTGCTCAATCCCGTGAGCGGAAAAGAAAAGACGGTCTATGCCGGTACGGCTACCTTGCAAAAACCGGCGTGGATGCCGGACAACGAACACCTTGTCCTCATTTTCCACGATGTCTCCAGTGACTGGAATGGACAGGTGGGCGAGATCGCCATCGCCGCCGGAAAACTGCATCGCATCACCAACGATCTCAACTCCTACAGCAATCTCACGCTCGGCGTCACCAAGGACGGCAAGCAACTGGTCGCCATTCAGCTCACGCTACAAACTGGCATTTACACCATGAGTTCCGATCCGAACGGCAGCGCCGCAGCGAAGCAGATCGACAATCGCGGCAATGTTGGCGTGGGATGGCTGCCCGATGGCCGCCTGGTTTCGATGGAGTACGATGGCCACATCTCCATCATGAATGCCGATGGCAGCAATCGCAGCATCATCTTCCAGCAACACCTTCCGCTGTCCGGGCTCTCGGTTTGCCCTGATGGCGCCAGCGCCCTGTTTTCTATGCCGAACGGGGAAACCAAGGGAATCAACATCTGGCGCCTGGATCTGCAAAGTGGCTCGGCGACCGCCGTAACCAGGGGAACAGTGGACCAGAGCGCATCCTGCTCGCCCGACAGCAAGTCGTTTGTGTACACCAGCTTTGAGAAAGGCAGAAAGCTGCTGATGGAGATGCCCATCAATGGGGGCCAAGCCAGGCGGATCATCGACAAGGTTACCGATGTCGGCGTCTTCTCGCCCGATGGCCAGCAGATCGCGGCCCTCACCACGGAAGGCTCGGGCGTAAACTTCAAAGCCATGATTGACATCATCCCCGCGCAGGGAGGATTGCCGGTCAAGACCTTCCCGCCCGTACTCGCCATCTCCAACATCTTCCAGTACTCAGCTGACGGACAATCGCTCTACTATCCGGTCACGGCAAAGGGTGTCTCCAACATAATCATGCAGCCCATCGGGACTAGAACGGCAACGCCCATGACCAATTTCACTGAGCTTCAGATCATGGGCTACGACTACGATTGGAAAAACAAGCGACTGGCACTAGCACGGGGACGAACCAACACTGACGTGGTTCTTCTAACTCAGCAGCAGGTGCAGTAGTGAAGGTGTGGCCAATGTTCTGCAAAGTCTGCGGTCGAAGCATCCAGCGTGAAGATAAATTTTGCAGCGGTTGCGGCGCGACTATCGCTCATGAGCCCTTTGAGTCGGCCGCCAGCGTCGCCTCATCGACAGCGCCTGCGGAGCCGCCCAATGTCGGCGTCGCTACAGCCGAGACTAAGGTGCTTCTCCTTCTTGCTGCGCCGGCGCAGGAACCGATTCAGGCCGCGCCAAAGAGCGACGCGTCGGCAGGGCTGGGCGAACAGATCCCGCCGCCTCCCACGCCAGAGCTGGTTGAGAGCGTTCCGCCTCCTCCCGCGCCGAAACTAGTCGAGAGCGTTCCTGCGTCTCCCGCTCCGCAGCTGGGCAACAACCTCCCACTGGCTTTCACGCAAGGTCAGGATTCTCCTGCGCCAGCGCCCCCGCAGGACGGACCAACAGTTCCCCAATTCCGCCGCTGTCCACACTGTCGCAAAATAAACACAGGAACCGATTTGTCCTGCGACTGGTGTGGAACGGAGCTGCCCCCTCCCGCGTCAGCCCCGGACCCAGCCGCGAAGATTGCGCCTCCATCTTTTGCCGGATACGCCAAAGACAATCTTGCCGGTAAGACTCCAGAGGGAACCATTCCTCGCAAGACTGCCCCACCAAGTTTGACTGTTAAGCCGGCTCGCACAGCGGGCAGGGTTCGGCCAAGGTCACGCCTGCCGGTACTTGAGATCCTGGTCATCGTTCTGCTTCTGGCCGGTGCAGGCATTGCCGTGTGGATAATGCGTTCGTCATTGCCCAGCACAGACGCAGCCGGGCCTTCGTCCGTGGTTGTGACAATCACTCCAGCCAACGCTCAGGTGGTCGCAGGGAGAACTGTAGAATTCGTCGCCACCGTCAGCGGCACGGCCGATGCCCAGGTAATTTGGACGGTACAGGAAGGCGACACCGGCGGCCGCGTCGTGGGTCGCGGAGCAAGGGCCAAAGGCGGCAGGGTATCGTCTGTGGCGGCTTACAACGCGCCCGACAGTCCGGGAACCTATCATGTGCTGGCGACCAGCAAAGCCGACCCGCGCCAATCGGCCTCAGCCGAGGCCACGGTGACCCCTCGATGAGCGGCTGGCGGCCGTCCGAAATCTTTTTGAACTTCATTTAGTGATCCTCCTCACTGCAATGCCTTGTTTGCCGCGAGAGTATGAATCATGTCCTTAAGTACTGTCGTACCCGCCAAACAGCGGGTAACGAACTTCGCCGAACTTCGCCATCGCGCCCAGCCACTGGGGCCCAAACGGGTTGCAATCGTCGTCGCCGACGATGACGTGGCCCTGACAGCAGCCGATGGCGCGCTGCAACTCGGGATCGCCGTTCCCGTACTGATCGGCAGCGAACGGAAGATCCGGGCCCAGGCCGAGGCGCTCGGGCTCTTTGGCCTGATGGCTTCGGCAGAGTTTGTCAGTGCCGAGGATGCCGCGGCTATCGCCACACAAATGGCCCGCGAGGGCCGCGTGGACATCCTCCTGAAGGGCCACCTCCGCACTGACGAACTCTTGCGAGCCGTCTTGGACAAAGATGCTGGGCTGCGGACAGGGCGACTGCTCAGTGACGTGCTCCTCTATGAGGACACCCTTGCCGGTGGATGCAGGCTGGTTGGCATCACCGATGGCGGTCTGAATGTTTTGCCCAACCTGGAGCAGAAGAAGCAGATTGTGCAAAATGCGATCGAGGTCATGCGCTCCCTGGGAGTAGAGCGCCCGAAGATCGCGCTGATGAGCGCCACGGAGGCGGTCAGCGAGTCTCTGCCCTCCAGTGTCGACGCCAGAGATATCACTGCGATGGGCGAAGCCGGACAGTTCGGTGACGCTGACCTCTTCGGGCCGCTTGCCCTCGATTGTGCCCTGCTGCAGTCCGCGGCGCACGCGAAGGGCATCGTTCATCCCGTCGCAGGTCACGCCGACTGCATGGTAGTTCCGAACATCGAGGCGGGCAACCTTCTGGGGAAGGCCGTGAAGTATCTGGGCGGCTCGCAGTGTGCGCACGTCGTGGCCGGCGCGAAGGTTCCAATCCTAATTCCTTCGCGCGTGGAGAGCGTCGATGACAAAGTAAACTCCATTGCTCTGGGGGTGATCTTTGCAGCCCGGTGAATTCAGCATTCTCGCGATTAATCCCGGTTCCACCTCGACAAAGATGGCTCTGTACGCCAACGAGCGCCCCGGCTTCGTCGCCAACATCCGGCACTCCGACGACGAACTGGCGCAGTTCCGTGGACGGCCCATTCTTGATCAGCAGCAATTTCGCTGCGCGCGGATTGAAGCCGCGCTCACTGAGGCAGGACACAACCTCAGCCAGCTTCACGCGGTGGTAGGACGTGGTGGTCTTCTGCCCGCTTTAGCCAGCGGCACATATCTTGTGGATCAGGGCATGCTGGAGGAGTTACGGCTGGCCCGACGCGGTGAACACGCGTCGAACCTGGGGGCCTTCCTGGCGCACGACCTTGCGCAGAAGGCTGGAGTGCGGGCCTACGTCGTCGACCCGGTCAGCGTGGATGAGTGGCCGGAGTTTGTGCGCCTGTCGGGCTCGGCACTGCTGAAGCGGCAATGCCTGTCGCATGCTTTGAACTCCAAGGCAGTGGCCAAGCGCTACGCCCTCGAGCGCGAAGAGCCGTACCAGTCATTGCGGCTGATCGCGGCCCATCTGGGCAGCGGGATTTCGGTTTCTGCCCACGAAAGCGGACTCATGGTAGACGTCACCAACTCGCGTGAAGAAGGGGCATTCTCCACCGAGCGTGCTGGCGCCGTACCTGTAATGCAGTTGGTTGATCTCTGCTTCAGCGGCAGGTACACGCAGAAGCAAGTGGAAGGCCTGCTTTTCTGCGAGAGCGGTCTGTACTCGTATCTCGGCACCAAGGACCTGGAGGAGGTAGAGCGCCGCATAGACGGCGGTGAGGCAGAGGCTAGGACGGTTTTCGACGCCATGGTTTACCAGATCGCGAAGGAAATTGGGGCGATGGCGGCCGTCCTGCACGGACGCGTGGACGCGGTGCTCGTCACGGGGGGCATGGCGCATTCGCAGCGTTTGATCGAGGCACTAACGGAGTATGTAAGTTGGATCGCTCCCGTCGCCGTTTATCCAGGCGAGGACGAACTCCGGGCGCTTGTGGAAGGCGTACTGCGAGTGCTGCGCCGCGAGGAGCGGTCAAGGACTTTGGCGCTGGGATCCGCTGCCATGGCCGAGGTTTAAGGCAATAGCTTCAAATCGCCAAAAATTCTATAGCTGAGGTACGGCTGAGGTTGGCAGAAATGCTAACGGAAGCATTGCGAGGCGCTGTGATCAAACCCAGCCTTGACCGCCGGGAAACAGCCCCGGTCGGCCCTCCACAAAGCTTAGTCTCCTAGCGAAGCCATCCGGCTACGCCGTCATCGAATGCCCGAAACAGGGTTCCCTTATTCCACGAGCAGCGCACTGTGAATCGGCGACGCTCCGCCCGCCAGCGAACTGTAGTTATTGTTAATCGCAGCCGTGTCCACCATCGTTATCGTCCATGCGTCGATGATCGTGTACGGAGGAAATGTCTTGGTGCCTCTGTACTTGACAGGAGTGGTCGGGAAGTAGAGCGCCCCTGTGTACTGTTCTCCACGGGAAGCGTCGAAATAACTGGTTGCAGTCGAAACTATCGAGCGGTCTTGGAAAAACAGGATTCCCGAGAGGGGACCACTCGTGGGGGCAGAGAGTACCGTGCTGCCTGAAGCCGTAAGCTTGATCGGTCCGTACGGGTTGCCTGCGTTGCCCGTGTTGTAAAAGGTCACGTTACTACCCGTCATTGTTGGATAGTACCCTGAGTCTACAGTGAGGCCCCCGCCGAGAAGAACAAAAGTGCCAGCCTGGAAGGTGACCTCCCCGCTGGTTTTGATTTCAATTCCTCCGCAGTAGGTACCGTAAGGGATACTCCGGGGCGTAGTTACTAAGAGCTTCTGATTGCAGTTTCCATCAACCGGCGGCGCTGGCACACCCGCCAATGGATCGCCGAACGGCGGGATTCCCGTCGTAGGCGTTGGGCTGATGGTGCCGCCTCCGTGTTGGTATCCGTCGGCAACGACTCCGATGCCCCCTTGGCTGACACTGACATTGCCGCCGCCTACCTGTAACCCTGACTCGCTAGTGGAATTGACCCTGATTCCGCAGGCACTGTTGATGCCCACAGCGCCCTCTNNAGGCAAAGATGCATCCCGACGAACTCGCCAGTGAGGTAGCCACGGCCCGGCTGCTGACATTCACTCCATAGAACTGGGAGCCGAGGACCCGCATGAAGAAAGTTGGCTGAGCCTGGGCAACAATCACCTCCACATAGGGAGCCAGACCGGTAAACGGGCCGTTCAGCGGAGGGTTATTCACCGTAACTACTATTCCTTTGTTGCCGTGGGTAAACCCGTTGGCGGCGGCATCGTTTCGCGCGGCGACAGTAACTTCGCCGCCATAGACGAGGGCCGAAGCGCCAGCCATAGCGGCTGCGTCAGCCGCTTTCTGCATCTGCTGCTTCTCGTAGCGCAGGAAGCCAACGTCGACACCCAAGCCGGCCATGAGCACCAGGACAACCAGTGCCAAGGCGCCCAACACGAGGGCTTGTCCTTCCTCTGCTCTGCCTAGTTGCTTCAATTGTTTTGTTGCCACACAATTCGTCGACATAATCCCTCCGCGCGTGCGACTGGTCCAACTCCGAATTATTCGGCCGACTTAATCGCAGCAATTACGAAAATTACACGGACCCACAAGCAACCCAACAACAACCAAATCAATCGCCAGGTTCAGTTGCCTGCCAAACTTCGGGAGCGGGACGATCAGCAACGCGACAACGACTTCTACACAAATTACTCAACGCCCCGCTGATCACACATACAATACTATATGGCGGGCGCATCTCGCTCGAATGCCGATAACTTTAGCACGTTCCTAGCACGGAATCCATAAATTATTCAACCTGCACAGAAAGGCTACCCAAAGGTTGCAATAATACCACTTTGAAGCCATGATTTATGGCATATTAGTGGTTGTCATGCACTCGCGCTACCGCCCGAGAAAGTCGATTCGTGGCGGCCAATATCGCACGCAAAATCAGGCCTTATCCATAAGGCACAACTCCGGCAA
This sequence comes from Acidobacteriaceae bacterium, assembly GCA_003135315.1. Classification (GTDB taxonomy): domain Bacteria; phylum Acidobacteriota; class Terriglobia; order Terriglobales; family Acidobacteriaceae; genus Bog-257. Next base: position 21,792 of record PLBD01000359.1, read on the forward strand.
AGCAAGTCTGACTTTCTTGACTTCACTCTGCGTCCGGGTTATTAATGAACGCTAGTATAAGGGTGAAGGAGTTCACCCCAACCGCTGTCCTGCCTGAGTACCGGACAGATGATGACTCCTGACGAGAAATCTTGTCGCGGAGTCATGTCCCCGGCAAGTTTCCAGAAATAACCTAGATGGACCGGACGGAGCGGCGCTCGCCCGAAACGGGCAGATCGTTGACCTCGATTAAATGCATGACAATCACATCAAGCTGAATTCGAACCGGCGACAGCACTTGCAAAGAGAGAGAGGATCGCTAGTTTGCTGAAATATTTCGCTGTGGGCTTGGGCGGCTTTCTCGGTGCCATCGCCCGGTACCTGCTGGGGACCTACATCGGAAGCCGCTATGGAGTTCGCTTTCCGTATGGCACATTCGTCATCAACGTGAGTGGATCTTTTTTCGTTGGCTTAGTCCTCGCGTTGCTGGCCCGGACAACCGCCAGCCCTTACTGGCGCTATCTGATTCCCATCGGATTCATCGGCGCGTTCACCACATTCTCGACTTTCGAGTATGAGACCCTGCGAGCGGTTCAGGATGGCCAGGCCATTACCGGGCTGTTGAATGTAGTCCTCAGCGTAATTCTGGGGTTCATTGCCGTGTGGGCTGGGGCTGCTTTAGGACGGATACTGGCATGAGACACTTTTCCGTCTACATCGCGAAGTCTGCGGCGTCTCAAACAGGCATTGCGCGCCAGGAGGACAGATGCTGACCACGGGACCAGCTAAGAAAGTTACGGTGTACGTGATGGAAGGCCAGACTTATCACGGAACCGCGTGCTATGCCGCGATCCTCGATTACCTGTTTTTTCGCGGAATATCCGATGCCACTGTGGTTCGCGGCATCGCCGGCTTTGGCACAGACCATAAGCTGCACACCAGCCGCCTGGTGGAACTCTCCGATCAGATGCCCATCAAAATCGAATTCATCGAGACGCCTGAGCGGGTGCAGGAAGTTTTGCCCAAGCTGGCCGAAATAGCCTCCCACGGGCTAATCGAAGTTCACGATACGAATGTGATTCGACCAGCGTCGCCGGGGGAAAAACAGGTGCCCGACGTGCCGGCCATCAAGCTCGAGTCAAGGGCCAAGATGATGCGTATCCTCATCGGCGAACATGATGTTTGGGACGGCAAGCCGCTCTATCAGGCCCTGGTGCAGGCGCTGCGGGCCAATGACATTGCAGGGGTCACGGTTTACCGCGGCATCCTAGGATACGGCGCTAATCGCCGCATACATAAAGACTCAACCCTTAACCTTTCTCACGACGCGCCCATCTTGCTCACCGTCGTCGATACGGAGGACAAGCTTCGCGCTTTCTTTCCCGTGCTCGATCAGATGGTGAAACAGGGAATGGTGGTTATGTCCGATGTTGACGTGATCAAGTATTCGCATGCGCAACCCTTACCGGAGGCGCGGGAGACACGGAAATGAAACTCGAAGGTAAAGCCAAGATGTTGCGCATTCACTTCGGGGAGAACGATCAGTGGGAAGGACGCCCGCTGTACCAGGCTATCGTGGTACGATGCCTCCAGCTCGACATCGCCGGCGCCACCGTGTATCGCGGCATTGAGGGGTATGGTGCCAGTACCATCATTCGCCGTTCCCATCTATTCCGGTTTTCGTCCGATGCCCCGATCCTGGTCCAGATCATCGACACTGAAGAAAACATCACGCGGCTGATCCCAGCCCTGGACGAAATGGTGGCGGAGGGACTGATCGCGGTGTCTGACGTTGAAGTCATTAAGTACGTGCACCAGCAAGGTCAGCATCCCCAGCAATGATGTCTTGACACGACATGGCCACAGGAGACGTACCGATTCCTAACCAAGCCCCCGTTATCGGGTCTTCTAACGCGCAAGCACTGGATCGACTGGGCGCAATAGCGGAGCAGTTAGGCGAGGATTCTGTTAGTGCCGACGTACGGCAGCTTGTCTCACGAATCAAGGAAGGACGCTTCTTCGTCGCCTGCGTCGGCCAATTCAAACGAGGCAAATCCACATTGCTCGATGCCTTCGTCGGAGAACCGATACTTCCGACGGGGGTTGTGCCGGTCACCACCGTGCCGACGGTGCTGCGTTACGGAGACGAGCGCGCAGCGCGTGTGCTCATTGACAGCCGCTGGCGTACGATTTGCCCGGAAGAGCTGCCGCAGTTCGTTTCCGAAGAGTTGAATCCGGAAAACTCCAAACAAGTCGCCGGCGTAGAGGTCTTTCTTCCTTCTCCGTTACTGGCCGGTGGAATGTGCCTGGTCGATACCCCGGGAATCGGGTCTGTCTTCTCCGGAAACACGGAAACCACGAAGGAGTTCATCCCGCAAATCGATGCCGCCATCCTGGTCGTCGGGGCCGACCCACCGATTTCCGGCGAGGAATTGGCTCTGATCGAAGCCGTAGCCGTTAATGTCGACGAGATTCTCATCGTACTCAACAAAATTGACCGCGTCTCGGCCACGGAACGGCACCAAGCGTCAGAGTTTGCGAGCAAGGTTCTTGAGCGCCGCCTTAAGAGACCTATTGGCAAAATTTATGAAGTCAGCGGTCTCAACAGGCTTAACAACTCTACGGCTGCCGATGATTGGAACGCTCTGGTCGAAAATCTCAGCCTTGTGGCCGGCAAGTCAGCAATGACTCGTTCTGCGGCGGAACGCGGTGTGCGCCGATTCTCGGCTTCGCTACAGCGCTCCATAGAGGAACGCATCCGGGCGCTGAGCGAACCGATCGCTAACTCGGAACACAGAGTTGCGACCCTCCGGCAGACCGTTGATCAGGCCGAGCAATCGCTGCGGGACCTGGGAGCTCTGTTTTCTGCCGAGCAGATGAGACTCTCGATGACGCTGCTTCGCCGCCGCAAGGAATTCCTGAGGGAGGTTTTGCCGATCGCCCACGAAGAATTCAAGCAGGAAAGCGCCGCTGTCGCCACCACGTTTGGTCCCAGCAGGCGGCGCGAGCTAATGTCCATCGCCCAGGGTGTCGCTCGGCGTCATGTCATGCCGTGGCTGGACACGGAGGAGGCGCAGGCGGAAGGACTCTACGGCGCAGTCACGCAGCGGTTCGTAGATCTGGTAAACGGACTTCTGCGGCGAATCTCCGACGAGCAAGTGGCCGGTTTCTCACACCTGCCAAAATCGTTGGACACCGAACACGGCTTCCGCACCCGCTCGCGATTTTTCTTTCACGATATGATCACTATCGCGCAGCCCGCGTCGCTGATGCTGTACGCAATCGATTGCTTGATGGGGGTTCTTCATATCCGCGGCCGGATGCAAAAGGACGCGGCGAATTTTCTGGAACAACTTTTCGACACCAACGCCTCGCGCGTGCAAGGCGATGTGGAACAGCGAGTAGTCGAGAGCCGGTTGCGTCTTGAATCCGACGTTCGCAGGCTGCTTCGCGAGGTGAGCGCCTCAGCCGAACAAGCGCTTTCGAAGGCCAGAGAGTTTATGGCCGCTGGCGCCTGCGCCGTGCACGAGGAACTTGTCCGTTTACGACAGTTGCAGGAGGAGATCAACACGCTCACGGGCGGTCGGTAGATGCCCTTGTAAGTTCAGCGACCGGCATCACGTAGACTTCAAGAACTTTAGGGCCTGGTGTGCCGCGATGTGTTCTGCGAGCGACCTCAACGAACGAAAGCTGTACTGCCGCCTCGCGGTACCCTCTCCGTCAGTGCCTCCCGCTCCAGCATGCGGCGCTTCAGGGTCTGGTAGATGGGCTCGCTGTTGAGCAGCATCGCAACCACCATGGCCATCAGCGAAGCCCCAAGCAAGGCCAGAGTCAGATCACCGCGGCCNNGCTGCCATCCCGACGACCGCGAAGGCGACCGGGGAGAGGTTCAGCTGCGGCATAGAGTGATTCAGGATTCCGGCGAAAAGCGCTCCGGAGGAAGCGCCCAGCACCAGCAGTGGAGCAAAAATGCCCCCGGGAGCGCCGGCGGCGTAGGACCAGGGACCGATGAGAAATCGCGCGAGAAATACCGCTGCAAGACCACTGACCGCATAATGATCGGCGAGGATGGCCTGCGTAAGGTTATCTCCGCCTCCGACCAGCGCAGGTGCGAACCACGCGACAAGTCCCACCGTCGCGCCGATGATGGCAGCGCGGTTGATCGGGGAGAGACTGGGCATGCGGTCCGCAAGACGCAGCAAACCCACTGTAATGACGTTGTAAAGCGCACCGGCTGAGCCCAGCATCGCCCCCAAGGCCAGAAACGGCGCAACTCCCCAGGCTTGGGTCAGGCTGACTTGCCGCACCGTGAAGTCCAGTACGTTGCCCAGCATCAATCGCATGATCCAGACAGCAACCGAAGCTGCCGCCAGTGTCGCCACCAGCAGCCATGGGGTGAAACTGCTAGTCAGTTCTTCGAAAACAAAGATGGATCCGCCGATGGGAGCGTTGAAAGCCACAGCCAGTCCTGCGCCCGCACCGGCCGCCGCGATGACCCTGGTATCCTGATCGTCTTTTACAAGAAAGCGCGAGGCCAGCCTGGCAAGCGAGGCCCCCATCTGAACGGTTGGGCCTTCACGGCCAAGCGCGAGGCCGGAGCCTATGGCCATGAGACCGCCAAAGAACTTGACGGGCAACACGGAAGATGAGGCCAGCTTCACCTCACCGCTGAAAGCCGCTTCCACCCGCTGGACGCCACTACCTTCGGCTATCGGCGCGAAACGAACCACCAGAAAGCGGGCCAGGGCGGCGCCTGCAAGGCCAAGCGCCACGGGGGCCACCCAGCCAACATAAGGCCATGCGTGCGCCCTTGCGATTAACGCATCGCGCCCGTGATCGGCGGCAATCAGGCAATAGCGAAAAGCGCCGCCGACCAGCCCGACGAACGCTCCGGCAAGCAGACTGGCGGTTGAAACTCGAACTACACGCGAATTCAAGGGCTTCATGCGAACCGCCGGCCCACCGCTGGCGCTCATCCCTGTCTCAGGCGAATCCCTGGGCCATTCGCCCTGGCGTTATGTTCCGGCGATGCCTTTATTCTGCAGCACCCTGACCACAACCCGACGGTTCTCAGCCTGTCCCTCAGCTGTCGTATCGGGAGCTACCTGCTTGCTGGTTCCCATCGCGCCCGGCGCCAGAATGTTGGTTAGAGGAATGCCGCCCTTCTGTTCCAGAAAGTCAGTCACGTTGGCTGCCCGCTCCTGGCTCAGCTTCTGGTTCAGAGCAGCCGAGCCCACGGCCGACGCATAGCCCTTTACTTGAATCACATAGCCGGTAACCGTCTTGGCCTTCTGGCACAACGCCAGCAATTTAGCGTTGTACTGCGGATCAACCGCCACCTGGTCATTGCCGAAGAGCACCGTGACCTCGTCCCAGATGTTGTAATCAGCCAACTCGCCAAAGCGCTTATTGACGGCAGCGATAGCCGCTTTGTTGGCGGCAATCTTGGCCTGTGCGGCAGCCATCTCCTTCTGTTGCTGCGCCATGGCGGCCTGCTCCTTCTGGATTTGCGCTTCCTGCTTCGCCGCCTGCTCTTTTTGTAGTTGCTCCTGCTGCTCCACTGGCGTTACGCCGGCCTGAATATCGCTGGCGGTTTGCAGGTCCTTGCCATTGAACTTGATAGTGTTCGCCACCAACTGGTTCTGGGCGTTGTAATTGCCTTGCACCTGGACCTGAAGGCCGGGCTCCAGAACGGTTAGGCCCATCTGTTTCTTGCGAGCATGGAATATACCCGCTACATCTTCCACGCTGGTGTAGTTGTTCAGGACCACAACCACGTTACCCGAGTCTTGCGTCTGAACGGTCATGGTGGCGCCACTTCGTCCATTGATGACTCCCTGGATCTGGGCACTCTGCGCGCCGGCAACACTACACAGCAGAACCGCCGCCAGCGTAAGGGTTACGATGAATGTCATTCTCTCCATATTGCTTCGGTTCATAATCTATCTCTCCTATTCAGTAAGTGCGTGGCACGCACGATAAGATGATGGGTAAGAGGGCGGAGACCTTCGCACCATCATACAAAACCACCCGATTTCTGACTCGACTCAGGTCGGGACTGATCACTGCACTCTGTGCCTGAGGTGGAATAGTTGCTACTGAACGCCGAAGCCCGACAGTGGCATCTGGACTCTGCGTGACGGCATCCCTCTTCTTGCGTGATGCCAGCATAATACGTCGAGAGCACTCAACTTCTTGTGTGATCTAGATCACACAGTTTCGCCCATTGGTAGGACCTTTGTTGGCACAGAATGGTCGCGCTGCATCCCGCCGTAACACTTACCGGGCCCCAGCGACTGCATCCTCCGGGTAACCGCACATACCAAACTCGGGAACGTCGAGACCTTCTTCTTCCACTTCCTGTGCCACTCGCATGCTCTTCACTTTGTTGACGCACCAGAAAACGACGTAGGTTGCGCCAAGCGCCCAGGCAGCATACAGGGTTGCTCCCAGGAGCTGACACCAGAACTGCCGCGTGTCGCCGTGGAACAGGCCCGTCACTCCTTGTCCGGCTCGTCCCAGGTAGGACGTTGCGCCGACTCCATTCCATCCGCTGCCATAGGTGCCATCGGCAAAGATGCCTACACAGACAGCGCCAAACCACCCGCAGTAGCCGTGTACCGAGATCGCACCACATGGATCGTCGATTTTGAGGAACCGATCATTGAAGAGAACGCCGCCACAAACCAGGCATCCCGCCAGCACGCCAATGACAACCGCCGATGTCGGGGACACAAAGGCGCACGGCGCCGGAATCGCGACTAAACCCGCCAGCATCCCGTTACAGGCCATGGTTATGTCGGGCTTGCCAAACAGGAGATACCACAGAAGCAGCGCAGCAGCCGAGCCTCCTACGGCCGCCAGATTAGTATTGACGGCGACCACAGAGATACGAAGGTCGGTTGCCCCGAGAGTGGAGCCTGGGTTGAATCCCATCCATCCAAAAAGCAGAATGAATGTGCCGGTCACAACGTACACGATGTTATGGGCGGGAAAGATCCGGATCTTCCCGCCGGGACCATACTTACCCAGACGCGGACCCAAAATGATCGCAAGAGCCATGGCGCAAAAACCACCCACTGCATGGACGACCGTCGATCCCGCAAAGTCGACATAGCCATGGCCGAGGTTCAGTGTGGAGCCGACTTGTGACAGCCACCCCCCGCCCCAGGTCCAGCAGCCGGAGATTGGGTAGAGGATCGCGCCGATGAAGAGTTCACACAGCAGGAATGCCCAGAAGGTTATCCGCTCGCAGACCGCGCCGACGATGATGTAGCCGGCGGTCTCCATAAACACAACTTCGAACAGCGCGAGACAGTTGCTGGCGCTGTCGTAGGCAGGACCGACGAGAAAAAAGCCCTTCCCGCCCACAAACCCCCATTGGCCGCTCCCAACCAGAAACTTGTTGAGGGTGGGTATGCCGCCAAGATTGGTGGGCGCGGCATTGATTGCAACAGCTCCGAACTGGAACGCGTACCCGACTGCGTAGTACGCCAGGAAGGCGAATACGTAGGCTGCGAAATTCAGCATCATCAAGTGGGCGGCATTTTTCTTTCGAACCAGGCCGCAGGTGAGAAGTGCGAAACCAGCCTGCATAAACAGGACCAGGTACCCGGTATTTAGTGTCCAGGCAAAGTTGGTTGCTACGCGGACGTGACCCACATCGTCAGCCAGCCTTACTGCGAGAGGTTCTTTGGCCGCCTGAGCCTGGTAGTCCTCGAAATCCTTCTTGTTCTTGGCGTAGTCCGGGGCCGCCTTGTCGGTTGGCTCGGGAACCACAAAAGGATTGCCCGCGGCGTCCACAGCGCTAGTCTTGTCCCCAGTTACAGTGCCTGATGGGTCCGGCTTAGGCCCATCGTCAGCAACAAGGGGCAATGACAGCGCTGCGAACAATCCGGCCACTAAAAGAAGAACGACGGTACGTGAGGAGACAAACGAGAGGGGGCAAAAGCGCCTGGCGACTCGTCTTGTCATCTTTTGGTTGCTCCTGTCTTTAAGAATCGATAATTCTCAGCTCGTCAAACGTTTGCGGGAACATCTCGAACTACTGCCGGTACAACCGCTCTTGTGAGTACTTTGAGGGAACAGGACCAGGCCCGAAAGTGAGCCGGAGACAACCCGTATTGGCAACAAATCCAACCTCCTCCTAGCTATTGCGAGACCGGAAATTGGATCCAAGTAATCCATTGACCATAAAGGCGGCCCTCAAAGTGAGTCCAATTCATATTTCTTATGGCGTCCATCAAGCTCTCCAATAGCGGCCACAATCCCGCGAATATTGTCAGGATTGTCCCGAACTCTTTCTTGCATCTTGTCTTTCGTGTTCAAGAAACCGTCGTACCGGACGGAATCGCAGCCCCGGGCGGGCAGAGCCACATCCATCACCGATGCGTGTGATAGACGTCACAGCTAAATAGGCATGGAAACGCAATACTTTCGTCCCATTAGCTAAATCACATGTGGGGACAGAGGCAATCAATCTCGTCTTGCTTCGTTGCCTGCAAGGAGGTCCGGTATGCGTGAGCTGTCGTTCCGTGAGGGAAGCAGATTTCTGCGGCTCGTGGTTTTGGTTCTCGTGATCGCCGCCTCGCGGCCGAGCCTGGCAATTCCTGCGTTTTCACGCTTATACGGCACCAGTTGCAGCACCTGTCACATTGACTTTCCCAAGCTGAACGATTTCGGCAAAGCGTTCAAAGATGCCGGTTTCAAGTTTCCGAAAGACGACGAGACGATGCTCAAAATCCCTCCGGTGATGTTGGGAGCTCCAGCCAACGCCGAACTCTGGCCGAAGGCCATCTGGCCGGGCACCATCCCGGGCATCCCGCCGATCGGGCTGCGCATGAACAACTACTTCCAGTACACGGGCACCAGCAGCGGAAAATTTGCTGCTCTGACTCCGGCGGGAACCTTGGCGCCATTTGTCCCGACTACCGACTTCGAAACGGGATTGTTCAGCATCTTCACCGCCGGCAATTTCGGCAGCGACATAGCCTTCTGGGTTGACGACGACATCAGCGTCAGCGGCGCGAACGCGAATGGCGGACTGGGCGACGGTTATCTGAAGTTCGTCAATGTCGGCCGCCTGATCAAGCTGCCGGCAAACTCTCTTAATCTCCGAGTCGGCCAGTTTGAACTCGAATTGCCGTTCACGCAGGCCCGCAGCATCTGGATCAGTCCTTATGACATCTATACGCAAGCCAATATCGGAGCCATGAACTCACTGGTTCCGCTGCAGCAGTTTGTCAATAACCAATTTTCCATGGCGGACGCGGGCAAGGGGGTCGAGTTCAGCGGCGGGCTGCACACTGGGGGCTACAACTACTCGATTGCGTTCATTGACCAGAACACCAGTGGAATTGGTCAGGACCAGAATCCTGGCAGTCCATATGTTCCCCAAGCGACCGGTAGCAACAACGGAGGTTTGGGCGTGGCTTCCGACGCGAACTTCAAGGACATCTACGCCAGTTTCAACTATCGCTTCAACCTGGAGCACGACAAGTCGAGCCGCGAGGCAATCCAGGCGGCAGGCCCTACTGGTCCGCGCGATCACACTTACCTGAACTTCGGGACCTACTATTTCTACGGACGCTCGGTGCAGCGTTTGCTGGGTGCGGGCGCCGACGGTACAGCGGCGACCGTTACCGCACGTGAGCCGTTTTACAGGGTCGGCGGCAACATGACTTTCAATTATCGCTGTTGCCTGCAGTTCAACGCCCTGTACATGTTCGGTCACGACATGAACTTGCTACCCATCGATGCCAACGGCAATCTCATTGCACTACAAAACCTGACTACTTCCGTGCCGGTGGGCTTCATCCGCAGCACGCCTGCGACTTTCAGCGGCGGTTTCGTGGATGCGGAATGGCTTGCCTATCCGTGGATGTACGTGATGATCCGCTACGACGCCGTCAATTCGACCTCGGACCGTATCAATGGACTGCAAACCAACCCTTCGTTCACCGGCGCTCCGTTCAACGCACCATTCGCTTCGACGCGCAATCGCATCACCCCAGGAGTGCAGTTCCTGATCCACGCCAATATCAAGGCGTCGTTTGAGTACCAATTCCGCCCGTCACAAGCCGTAGTCATAGCCACCAATCCACTGACCGGTCTGCCGGTGGCATTGAATCCGTTCCACACCAACACAGCCGTGGCTGGATTGGAGTGGGTGTACTAACCAATGATTGCTGAGGATGTACCAATCACGAAAGGAAAGTTCATGATGCGCAGTTTTCTAGTGACGCTTTTGCTAATCGCCGCAGTCGCAGCTACAGCTGCTGCCGGCACAATCGAAGGGACAGTTTCGCCTGGTAAAGCCTCGGTCGTGTATGTAGACACCGTCGCGGGCAAGACCTTTCCGGCGCCTGCTCAGCAGCCCGTCATGGACCAGAAGGGCTTGATGTTCAGCCCGCACGTTATGGTTGTTCAAGTGGGAACGACCGTCGAGTTCCTGAATAGCGACAATGTACAACACAACGTCTTCTGGCCATCGATCAGCGGCAATAAGAAACTCGGCCATAACCTCGGGACCTGGCCGAAGGGCGATAAGCGGCCCTTTAAGTTCGATAACGTTGGCGTAGTGGCATTGCTTTGCAATGTTCACCCGGAGATGGCAGGCTACATCATCGTCAGCCCCACACCATACTTCGCTGAGACTGACGCCAGTGGAAATTACAAGATCGAGAACGTGCCCGACGGCAAGTACAACGTCGTCGCCTGGCATGAAGGCATGAAACCACAGACCAAGTCTGTTGACGTTGCCGGTACAGGCAAAGCCGACTTCACCCTTTCCAAATAACGGACAAAGGCGGGCCCGCCCGCCTTCTTTCCATGGCCAGCAGCGCGCACCCCGTCTCCAGAGAGGGTAGATGTTAGGTCGTTTCGCGAACAAAAAGGTCGATCGGGAATGGTTGAACACCAATTTCCCCTGCATGATGGCGTGCCCGGCACACACCAATGCCGGCCGCTATGTCTCGCTCATCGCAGAGGGCAAGTTCGAAGAGGCCTACCGCTATGCGCGCGATCCCAATCCCATGGCCAGTATCTGTGGACGCGTCTGCGCGCACCCGTGTGAGACTGCATGCAGGCGAGGCCAGATCGATCGCCCAATCTCCATTCGAGCTCTTAAGCGCTTCCTGACCGAGCGCCACGGGCCCGAGTCGCGTCATCCAGTTGCGCCTACTACTCGGGCTGCCGAGAAACTTCCCTACAAGGTGGCTGTTATCGGCGGAGGCCCGGTTGGTCTTTCGGCGGCGCACGATCTGGCATTGATGGGCTACTCGGTGACCATCTTCGAAGCGTCGCCGGTTGCCGGCGGAATGTTGTACCTGGGAATCCCGGAGTATCGTCTGCCGCGAAGTGTGGTCGAGGCGCAGGTGCGAGAGATTCTCGAAACCGGCGACATCACGCTGCGCCTGAACTCTATTGCGGGACGCGACTTCACCGTTGGCGAGTTGAGGCATCAAGGCTTCGACGCAGTGCTGATCGCAGTCGGCGCACATCGAAGCCGCGACTTGTCGATACCGGGTGTCGATCTGGACGGTGTGCATCGCGGCATCGAGTTTCTGCTCAACGTAAACCTGGGCTACAAATTCACCATCGGGAAGAAAGTGCTGGTCATCGGCGGCGGCAACGT
>PLBD01000526.1 GCA_003135315.1 Acidobacteriaceae bacterium
CGACGCCCTGCTCGGCCTGCTCCTCAATGACCTCAAGCATCACGTCGGCGTTGAGGTCTTCGATGCGCTTCACCCGCGAAACCGCCTCATAAATCGGCACCGTGCCGATCGGCACCGGCGAGTGCCGCAGAATCGCTTCGCGGATTTCATGGATGCCGCCGCCGGTCGAGAGGTCCATCACCGTGTCCGCGCCGTAGTGGACCGAGGTGTGCAGCTTCTTCAGCTCCTCATCGACATTGCTGGTGACCGACGAGTTGCCGATGTTGGAGTTGATCTTGCAATTGGAGGCCACGCCAATGCACATCGGCTCCAGCTCGGGATGATTCACGTTGGCCGGAATGATCATGTGGCCGGCGGCAACTTCGTCGCGGACCAGCTCGGGCGCCAGCTTCTCGCGCTCGGCGACGAAGAGCATCTCTTCCGTCACCAGGCCCTTGCGGGCGAAATGCATTTGCGACATGTTGCTGTCGCCGGTACGCGCCGCTTCCGCTCGCCGCTTGGCGATCCATTCAGCGCGCGGCTTCAGCGTGGTCTTGCCGTTGCTGCCATTATTTCCGCTCATAATCTTCAGGCACTCCTAATCGGTCTTTGATTATACGTCGCCGGTTGTATGAAAATCCTAAAGCGGAGTCCGCTGAAATCGGGGTGGTCCCGCAACAAGCTGTTGTGTCGGTGATAACCTGATTGCAGGGAAAGAAACCGGGGAGTGGCAGCACCCCCGGAAGCGACATAGGCGATATCGCTGAAACCCGTTCAAGTGTGGATCCTCTGGTTGCCATGACGAATACCTTGCAGGCGGAACAGCTCGCGAGCACTCCGCCAATTGCGCAGATAGCCGGCGCGGACGAGCGCACCGTCACCCTGGACGGTGTGACCTGGCGCTACTGGTTTGCCGGCTCCGGGCCGCCGCTGCTGCTGATCCACGGCTTCATGGGCTATTCCTTTTCCTGGCGATTCAATATTGAGCCGCTATCTCGATATTTTTCTGTCTACGCCGTGGACCTTCCCGGCAGCGGTTTTTCACAGCGTCCGAATGGCAACGGCTGCTCGCTCGCGGGTGATGCGGAGAGCGTCCTGCGCTTCATGCAGCACTTCGGCATTGAGAACGCCGACATCGTCGGGTCGTCGCGAGGCGGCGGCCTGGCCATCATCCTGGCTGCCCTTGCAGCCCAGACGGACCAGTTACATCGCCTCCGGCGGATGGTGCTGGTCTCGCCCATCAATCCCTGGTCGAGTCACGGAAAAGTCCTGGCGCGCCTGTTCGCGACCACGCTGGGCGGTCTTTATATCGTGCACGTTCAGCCACGATTGCAGGTTATCGCCAGGCGCTACATCAAGGCCCTTTATGGCGATGCCGCGCGCATCTCTCCCGGCACCTTCGAAGGCTACCGCGCCGGACTCGACCCGCCCGGGAGTTTCGAACACCTGGTGCGCATCCTGCGCTCCTGGAATAACGATCTGGAAGCCATCGGGCAGGCCATCAACGAAATCAGCGGCTTCCCCACGCTGCTGCTTTGGGGCTCGCGCGATCGCGCGGTCTATCCCTCGTCCATTCATCAGTTGCAGCGGCAGTTGAAAAACAGCGCGCTGGTGATGTTTCAGGGAGCCGGGCACATGCCTTACGAGGAAGTTCCCGACGAATTCAACCGCGTCTTGTGCGACTTCCTGCTGCACGATGCGCCGCGCACGCCATTCGAAATTGACGCCGACAAGTAGGAAGCAATTAGCAATTAGCAGTTAGCAACCAGCTGTTGGCGTCAAGCTGCGGGCAGCGCGAACTCGGAGGTCAGCCCTCGGTAACGACGTCTGGCTAGTCGCTAATTGCTAGTTGCTAATTGCTTCTTTTTCAATCCGCCGCGGTGTCGTTCGGCTCATACACTTCCGCTGCCGGATGGCGCACTGGCAACCACGCCGCCAGCCCTGCCCCCAGGTACATAGCTCCCACCACCCAGAAGCCATAAATCAGGCCGTCGCGATGTGCGGCCTCCCCGACCAGCAGAGCGGTGCAGATCTGGAGCCCGCTGGCCATAAACGAAAACGCGTTCTGCACCCGTCCCATCACATGGCGCGGCACCAGTTGCATCATCTCGCTGGAAAGCGAGATGCCGCCCATGCCGCGGCTGGATCCCATGATGAAATAAATGACGACGGCCACGGCCAGCCAGTGCGAAATCGGCAGCAGAAACAGCGATGCCGCGATGATCCCCATGGTCAGCGTCACCGTGCGGTTGGCGCCATGGCGGCGGATAAACCCCGACGCATAGAAAACGCTGACGAACGCTCCGACAGCCCAGCCGGCATTCAGCCAGCCGTAACCCACTGCGCCGCCGTGCAGGATGCGCTCGCTCAGCGGCGCCGACAGCACGCCCTGGGTCATCATGGCGGCCACAAACAGCGCCCACGCAACGCCAATCAGCAGCACACGCCGGTTCTCGCAGACATAGCGGTATCCTTCGCCGAGTTCGTGCATGTAGCGGGCGACCGCGCCGGACGCAGAAGCTTCTTCCCCGATCTCCGGGCCGGGCCTCGCGACCGTGACTCGCCCCTTGCGCACTTGGGAGACACACGCAATCGACACCGCATAGCTGGCGCAGTCGATGAGCAACACGCCGCCCAAACCGATGTGGTTATACATGAAGCCGACCACTGCGCCCGCCATCAGCCAGCCGCCTTGCAGCGCCGCCAGCAGCAGCGAGTTCGAATCCAGCATCTTGTCGTCCGGCGTCAGCTCCTGGATGAGCGCGTTGACTGTCGGAAAGAACATCCAGAAGCCAATGGCGACCAGGATGTTCATGGCGTAGATCTGCCAAAGTTGAGAGCGGTGCGTGAGCACCAGTACGGCGACGGTGAGGATGATCGCGCCGCGCGCGCCGTCCAGCCACATCATCAGATGACGCCGGTCTTCGCGATCGATCAGCACCCCGGTGAATGGCAGCAGCAGCATCGACGGCAGCGTCTGCAATGCGATCAGCATGCCCAGTGAGACTTCGGAATGAGTGGCCTGCAGGATGTACCAGATCACGGCGGCGGAGTTCATGCCGCTGCCGATCATGGAGATGAGATTGGCAATGAAAATCAGCCTCATCCCGCGGTGCCGCCACATCTCACGCATACTGTTTCAATCGTAACTCACTGGTTGGGGTGAACCTTGAAGGCGTACCAGGGAGCGCGCGCGGCAAATCTATTTCTTGATGAGCGCTGCGGACAGCAGATGGGCCTTGTTGGCCAGATTGTAGGCGCGTTCGAAGTCGCCATCTTTCGTGGCGCTGCGCGATTGCGCTACATACGACCGGATCTGGCCAACGATCTCTTCATCGCCCTTCGATAGCGTGCGATTCAGGCCGCCAATGGTCTTTTCCGTTTCGTCCAGCAACTGCGCGGTTGTCTGCTTTTGTTGCGACAGTTGCGCGCTGCTCACATCGGCGGCAATGGCCGTATCGGGAGGGGGCGGCGCCGCCGGATTGGCCGGAGGATGGGCCGCGGCAACGGTGGTAGTTCCCGTGCCGGCCCCGGCGGTCGGAGCCGTCGCGCCGCTCTGGGTCGTAGCCGGCGGCTGCGCCGGCTTGCGCCGGTGATGCGTGGACGTTTTCGGCTTTGGTTCTTCCTCAGGCGGCGGTTGCGGCGTCGCTTCCTCCTGGGGCGGTGGGGGCGGAACGTCTTCGGAGATCTCCACCGGCAAGGCTGAAGGAACCAGCTCAACCGGGGCTTTCGCTTGCGTCGGAAGCTGCGGCGGCTTCTTCTGACAACCTACGGCGAACAGCAGCGCTAAAAACGGCATGGCGACGAGTTGGCGGCTAAGCTTCATGTGCAGGTCTGCCAAGCTGCGTTGCCCTTGCAAGCAAATTCAAACGCTGGAGCAACGCCCTCGGACATTGTTTCTATGCTTCCATGATAAACACTCACAGCAGAAAGCGCAGGCGCCACGGGTTTGGCGGCCGCGCTAATTTCACATTCGCGTTATCGCTTCCACCCCTTCGTGACGCTGCGCTCCGGCCAGAGGCAGTATCAAGCGAAATGTCGTGCCGCTACCCATTTCTGTAACAAAATCCAGCGCGCCATTGTGCAGCTGCATGACCCGGTAGCTCATGGCCAGTCCAATGCCGCTGCCGGCTTTCTTGGTAGTGAAATACAAGTTGAAAACTTTGTCACGCACCTCCGGCGCGATTCCGCCGCCTTGGTCGCGCACTTCGACGGTTGCGGCCGAGTCAAGCTGCCCCGAGGTAATGCTGAGCACGCCGCCGCCGCTCATGGCTTGTACGCCGTTGAGGACCACATTCAGTAAAGCCTGCTTGATCAGGTCGGCGTCGGCCCGCACCGCCAGCGGCTCCCTGCTCTGTTGCGTCTCGATCCTCACCCCTTGCTGGGCGGCCTCGGGAGACGCCAGCAAGGCCACGTCTTCGATGGCCCGGCGCAGGTCGAAATCCACCAGCCGCAACTCCACCGGACGATTGAAGTCCACCAGCATCTGGACCACCCGGTCGAGGCGATGGATCTCGCTCCCGATGATATCCATGTGGCGCTTGGTGTCGGGATCGATCTCCCTCATTTTCTCGCGCAACAGTTCCAGGTGCACCACGATGGCGTTAATCGGATTCTTCACCTCATGGGCGACGCCGGAGGTCAGCCGGCCGATGGCCGCCAACCGTCGCGACAGCTCGATCTCATTTTCTATGCGGTGGACCGACTCGGTATCGCGCATGGTGAGCAGCGCGCCAATGCGCTCGCCCCGCTCGGCGATGAAATCGAGCGCGATCTGGATGCGGCGTCCGTTCTCCAACTCGATTTCGCGTTGCGGAATCGGCTGATGCAGGGCGAAGGCGTCCAGCACGATACGGCCCAGCTTGTTGGCGTCGCTAAAGACGCCCTCCACCGCATTCCCCAATATCTCTGCCCGTGGCCGGCCGATGAAGCGTTCGGCTGACGCGCTCACCAGCACCACGCGGGTATCGCGCGTGAACAGGACCAGGCCGTCCTGCAGCGTGCCCATGATCTGGTCGAGGTTTTCCTTCAGGGCGCTGAAGACTTCTTTTACGTCGCGGATCTGCCGGCCCAGGCGATCGATCTTCGTGTTCACCAGGCCGTACTCGTCGGTCTTCCGCGGGTCGGGGTCAGGCGTGTTGTCGGGAACCCCCGCGGTCATCTGGTCGAGCCGTCGCCCGATCGCTTCCAGCGGATGCAGCGCAATGTTAGACAAGCTGGCCGCCAGAGCCATCGAGAGCAGGATTGCGATGATGGAAAAGATAAGCGCGCGGCTCAACTCGGGCTGAACTTCGCTCTCCAGGAAAACCGTCGATATACCGACTCGGATGTCCCCGAATGGCTGGCCTTCACGCTGGATGGGCAGATGAACGTTGTAGACGCGGGGCGCGCCGAACACTACTTTCATCTGCTGCAGGAAGCTGCCGTTACGGACTTCCAGAAAATCTCTTCGTTCCCCCAGGTTCAGGTTGGTCCCGATGGCGTTTGGATCCGTATGCACGATGGCGCGGCCGCTGACGTCCGCAATGGCCGCATCGGAAACCGTGGGAGAATAACCGACCACCGACTGCAACAGGGTGTTCAGGCCCTTATTGAGCTTGAGCTCCTGCTCCAGCACGGCGTCCACCTGGCGCGGATCGTTCTCTTCGGCAAATGTGCTGCCCAGGTCGGCCAGGCTGGCTGCGCGTGCGCTCTCCCGGATCTCTTTGGCGACAAAATCAGCGCTATCGTAGGCTTCGAATATGCGCTGCCGCACCAGCCGCGAAACGTAAAAGTAGGAAAATATGGCGACCAGCGCAACCACCATGCCACTGATGGCAAGCACCAGTTTTGTCTTCAGGCGCATAGGGTCCACAAGAAAAAGAAGATTCGGTGGCGCGGGCGGTTGCCCGTATCATATCAGCCCGCGCCGCAGGCGAAAATGGGCGCGCATTCCTCCGGCACACCTGAGGTGCCTTCCAGGCGTCGGATATGGTAACGTCTTCGACGGCGTATCACATCTGAAAACACCGCAAACGCGGACTCAGCATCTAACTCTGCAGTCATTGTGCGGTGAGCGCAGAGTGTAGTGGCAGGAGAAGAAAACTTGGGCCATATCACAGCGGAAGAGGGCCACAACTTGCGGAATGAGACCGTTGGCAGGTTGCGTACCTTGTCCCATGATCTCAGCAATTGCATCGAAACCATCATGCAGGCCTCGTATCTGCTGGCCCAGGCCAAACTCGACGATAACAACAAGAAATGGCTGGATCTGGTCGACAAGGCTTCGCAGGACGCGGCCTCCATCAACCGCGAAATCCGTGAGATCCTGCGCTCTCAGACTGAGCCTGGCCCTTAGTGCCTGAGAGCGCCTCGCATCTCAATCTCTCCGGTTGGCTGCACCATGCGATGGATCAGCCATTCCCAGCATGCTCAGGAGACCAGCTGGGCTTCCATGGTGATCTTCGCATTCAGCGCCCGGGAAACGGGACATCCCTTCTCGGCGTTCTGGGCGGCTTCCTCAAACTTCGCTTTGTCCGCACCAGGAATCTTGGCTTTCACCTCTAAATGAATTGCGGTTATGGTGAAGCCGGCGTCCGTCTTGTCCATGGTCAACTTGGCAGTCGTGTCGAGGCTTTCGGCCGTCATGCCCGCATTTCCCAGTTGCGCCGACAGCGCCATAGTGAAGCACCCTGCATGCGCCGCGGCGATCAGTTCTTCCGGATTCGTTCCCACGCCATTTTCGAAACGTGTACTGAAGGAGTATTGCGTCTGGTTCAGCACCCCGCTCTGCGTGGACACTGTTCCCTTGCCATCTTTCAAACCACCCGACCAGTGAGCACTGGCTGTACGCTGCATTTTGCCCTCCTGCAAATAAGATTTCTTTCTCTGATTACGTTACACGATTGCGCCCAATCTTGGGTGGGTTCGTGGCCTGGTTCCGAACCCTCCCAGGCACAAGTTCTCTCCCTGCACGCCGGCGCCTGCGCGGGGGTCTAGTAGAAGTCCGAGCAACTCAGGAAATAGCCACAGCGGGGGCACGCCAGCTTGCAGTGGTTCTCGCGCAGTTGTTCCGAGCAGTTCGGACAGATCTGGAGGCTGAGTGCCTCCCGCTTGCGGCCAGCCTCAGCAAGCGGTTCGCCGGCTGCCTCGACCCTGGAATTCGCGGATGGGATGTCGTTCATGACTGCGCCGCCGGGAAACCGTCCGATCAGCAGAATACACGAGGTTCACGGTGAGACCCATTGGCCGAAAGGTGACGGCCTCCGGGCGTGCAAATGGCCCCATTGGTACATGTACTTCCGTTCGCAAATTGTCCAAAAATTTCCCTACAGATTTCGTACCATGTTGCCCTATAATGCGCAATGGGTGCGTGTATGTGCGCTGGATATGCATCACGCTGCTGAAATTTTTTACGCTGCGCCCTCAACGTGATGGGTGCAGAAAGCTTGATTACCAAACAGTAACTGGCACAAAGATCAGGGAAAATGTGGCCCGGATGGCGGCACGATCGGGTCTTTGTTGCCGTTAAAGTTGTATATCCCATGGGAAGTAAGTGCTCTAGCTTTCCAACTTGTGGACACTGTTGCTGAGGTGCGCAAACCTTGTTCCCGCACCTTGGCCGGGCCATTTTGAAAATCGCGATTGGTATGGAGGTTGTCCCGTGAAAAACGCTAAGAAACTGATGTTCGCCGCCCTTGCCGCACTCATGATCGCAGGCTCTCTCGGAGCTGTCAGCGGCGCAACCTCGATAAGCCCAATCGGCCCCGTCGCCGTAATCGGGGAAGGGTCATCGCCCTTGCCGGCCGTGCTGTCTTCTGTCCCTGAAAGCGGCGCCTCTTCGTTTGGCAAACAATTCTGACTTTGATTCGGGTCGGAAACGACCAAGGAGACCGTAATGAAGAACACTCTCGTCATTACCCTTGTTGTTCTGCTGTTGGCCGGTATCGCTTGCGCCGGCACCAGCACGCTCCCAACTGCGAACGTCGCGCCGGAGAGGCTCGCTCAGGCGACATCCTCCAACCGCGCCGCCTTACGTCCGGGCGAAGGCTCTCCGATGCCTCTTTGCCCACCAGGACAAAACTGCTCTGGCATGCTTCGCCAGATTGCCGGCGAAGGCTCCCCGATGCCTCTCTGCCCACCCGGAC
>PLBD01000188.1 GCA_003135315.1 Acidobacteriaceae bacterium
GGCTTGCCTTGATGTCGAACTTCGGACTGCTCTTGCTTGCTTTTTTGGGTTTGGTCTTTGGTTTTTCTTTCGGCTCTAGATTCGCGTGGACAATCCTCTTATCTCGGACTTTCACTGCAGCTAACTCCTTCTGTCGAAACTCGCCGCCTCTAGTCAAGATGTAGCATTGCGGTGTTTACTCGACGTGAGCTCCGCCTCGGCCCGAAGCCAATCATCCAGGTCGTTACCGTATTCCTTCCCACGCTCCTCATACAGTTCGTAAGCACGCGCGCGAATCCGATCTTCAAGGGTCTCCGGCTGGACAGGGGCCGATGTTGCTGATTTCTTTCCTGGTTCTTTCGTCATTTCGCACTCCTATTATTTCTTCGCTTTGCCTTGTTGAGACTACCTCGTTGGCAAATTCCTGCTTCGTTACCGATGAACCTCGCCTTTGGTGGTTGACAAGTCGAGTTGGCAGCGGGTTGTTCCTCGACGCATGCTTTTGATCACGTCCTCCCAAAATCGGCGATCGCCCTCCTACGACTCCTCAGACTTGTGCTTAGCCTGCATCGGGGCCACCCTGGCTCCTTGCTCGGAAGCGACTGTCACAGAGCTGTGGCAGTACTCGACATGCAAGAAGTGTTCGGCATGTAGTTTTGCCGCTTCAGCATCGTCGTGAATCGCGTGTTGAGTGTATCCGTGAGCCAGGTAGGCGTGGTGCGTGGCCTTCTCGTGATCTCCGGCCTCCTCGCATTTCGCCGCCTCCTTGTAATGGCAGGCCGCCCGCTCAAGGTGGCCAGCCGCACAACGGTAAGCGAGCACCCAAGTCTTTGACATGCGGTTCTCCTTGGTTAGATTCTGGCAACCTTCTGGGCGCGACCTAACCCTCCTGCTTTAGCAAGAGAAACGGCACAATGCTGCGCGTCTTGCGCAAGGCAAGAATCAGGCCCAGGTTGGATTTTGTTGTTGGCTATGCGGGAGAGTTTTGCCTGAGAAGCCATGGCACACCTCGGTGTGGCTGTGTAAAGAAACACGTCCCCGCTACTCGTAACTTACACCGAGCATTTGAATAGGTCGGTGATCGCAATCACCAGATGGAGTGATAAGGCCAGGCCCTAACGCAACAACCAACAACAGTCACATCGATAACCATCGCGACGCCCGTGAAAAGGTTCGATCGCTTCATCCACCCGGACGAGTGAATTCTTCCGGAGGCAGAATATGCCCCCAGTATCCGCTGCACTTGTTGTCATTCAGCCAGCAAGTAAGCCTGCAATCCCCACCGATCTCCTGGCTGGCAACATCTTCAGCGTTGACAGTGAGTTCCCGTCTGCTCACCGTACCGCGGTATGGAATTGGCCATTGCTCCAGCGTGGCACGCGGCACAGTTCGAGCGCCATTGTGGTCCAATGTGATCAGACATCCTTCTTAGCTACTTCTATGATCTTGCTTAGTGAAGAAGAGAGACGACCGTTACAAGGGCCAGTCCAGCTTCCTCTCACAAGTGAGGTACAACATGGAAACCGTATTGATTATTCTCGTAGTGCTGTTCTTACTCGGTGGCGGCGGGTGGGGATACTCTCGTTGGCGCGCCTAGCGCAAATCGCCGGATGAACGCGTGAATATGCTGCCTAATGGTATTCACGCTCTGCATGAGGGAAGGTCGACTACCGGACGCAGGTGCGCAAGCCTTCTTTCAGGCTTGCTGAACTAAGGCAGCCCTCCTGAAAATGTTCCCTCCGTAGGCTCTCAGCAAAGCTGGACGCCGTGCAACGAGACGCGATCATGGATGAAGTTCGACAACTCTACAGCGTGAGTGACCGCCTTGACGCTCTGGCAGCCTTACATGAGGCTCCCTGTCAGGCCCGAGTTGTGAAGCACCCTTTTCTGGTCTCGCCGATGAATGCAAACTGACCAAGCAACAGGAAGCGGTGCTATTCCTTGTTCTTGAGTGGGGTTGTTGGTACGGGTCGGGAAAATCTAGACTAAATTCCTAACGGCATAATTTTCATGTTAGTTCTGAGGCGGCATAGAACGGTGCCTCCACTCATCCGCGAAGATCGCGGAATGAGTGGGGCATCGGGTGGCCGGCTATCGCCGTTCAGCCTGCGCTCTTAATTCCAATAGGGCTTGGCGCCGTAGTGCGTGTAGACTCTGACACCCCAGGTGTGATCAGCCATGTTCGGCCAACTATTCTTTTCAAAACCGAGAGCGGCCTTGAGCAACCCCTTATCGACGTTGAGAATGAACTGGTGTTCAACCGCGTCGACCGAAAGGGAACTCCATGGAATGGCAAATAGCTTATCGCCCATGCCCAGGAAACCCCGAACGAAAGAACCGCGTAAGCGATGCGCCCAGACTCTAACTTTCCGACCGTTTGAAACGGGCACGTTGTTCATAATAAGAATGCTACTACCGCAGGTCGGTACAGACTCTGCCAAACCGCTCGCTGCCAAAACAATTCTGAAACTCGGCTCTGTTCCGAATTGACCTGTAATCCCTTTGGACTCGTGACATCCTGCACGTTATGCACAAGAAAGAGCCAAAGCAAGAGTCCAACCAAGCAATACTGGCCCGCGTCAAAAAGGAAATGGATGAGCCGCACATGGCCGAATCCACGCGAGAAGAATATGACGTCAATCACACCACGCAGCAGGAACTGGCCGAGCGTGCGGCCCGTCAGAGAGTCTTCGCCGATGGCTTGTTTGGCCACGGCAAGACAATCCTTCCATTTCTCTTCTTGTGCTCAAGTTGGCACACTCGACGGAAATTGCGATGAACTTGTTCGCACTGGAAGGATTAGTTTCCCAAAGCGGGGCGACAGTCGGGGTACCTGTTTGTTGTCAGGTGTGGCTGTTGAAAAACCCTGACGCGCCCGAGCCGGCAGAAATTAGGTTATGTCAGGATGCCGTATAACGATCGTCTCGAATTTCGAGACGTTTCTGGTCGCCCGAGTACACCCGAATTAGCGACCAAAAAGAGTTTTTCAACAGCCACAGGGCATTGCGCAAGTTACGCCCCGACACGAGACACCCGGCTCCGTAACTTGCGGTATGGCGATTCGTAGCTCGCTATCTATGGCAGACCGCCTGGACTCGGCAAGCGGAAGTAATCGTGCCTGCTCTTGACTCTACTCGCCATTTACGGACTCATCTCGAAGCTGACCGCATCCGCCCCCTGCACTTCGATCGCCTCTGGCTGGACGGAAACCCAATCGAACGGCATGACTAGCAAACGCAGATGAGTAATCTCCGCTCGCGGACCGGAGTGCCACCGGTTTGCGTCAGGGTCAAAATATTTTGCCAGCTCAGCTTCGTCCCCGGGATAAAACCAAACCTCAGAGGCCACATTCGGCTCCACAAGAAATAGCTTCTGATCGAAGGTTGAATCGGGGTGCTCAATCTCGAGGATAAGAAGCGCCGGTTTACGCAGCTTCCACCAAGGGCTGTAGTGCACGGTGAGGCGCAGGCGCAGAAAGTCGGCCCTGTCGCCGGGCCACGCCGGATCGCCAAGATCCACTTCTGAAGTGCGGGTGCGAATCGGATAACTGCGCGACGCGATGTTGAGCGGCCGGAACTGCATGGCAATGCGGGCAGCGCGCGAATCATCTTTCTGGAGACCGAAAATTCCCCGATACACTTCTCGTTCACTGCGGTAATGACGGAACATCCATAGCCAAACCTCGGGACTGCGCGTGAAACTCGACACGTCATCGACCGCACCACTAAATTTGCCGTCGGGCAGGTAAAGGCCAGCAGGCGCGGCGGCTCGCTCCAGTCCGGCGATATCGATCTGCGACAGGTACTCGCCGCTGACCAGGTAGGACTGCATCACTCCTCCTGCCGAACTTCTGCGCGCAGCAATCCCAAAGAAGGTCTGGTAAGGAAAAACCGCCATGTAATCGTTTGGACCGCTGCGTTCCTGAACGTAGCCGGCAACTCTTCCTAGCATTCTGGTCCACCCTTCTGGATAACAAGCGCGATCGAATTCCCGAAACCCGGGCGGACACTGGGTCAGCGGCCTTCGCAATTGAAGGTAGTTGTGGTGTACACGTGCGACCCACGGCACCAGAGAGTCCGGACCGGAGAAAAAGAAACACGCCACCGCAAACAGCACGGTGAGAACGGAGGAGGTCCGGGAAGCGAATGAAAACAAGACAACGCCGGTCAAGAAAACAGCAGCGTAGGTCGAGACCACAATATGCTCCCGATCCCCGCGGACGAGCCCGCTTTGCATGTTGAAGAAGGCGAACACACCCGCGCTGAGCAAGAAACCGCAGCGGGCCGTGATGCTGAGGCTCCGGTTACGCGCAGTCATGCCACGCACCAGAAACACCACCCCTGCCGCTAACAATGCAACCAACAAGCGTACCGTGGCAGCTTCGGACATCGACCTCGGCTCGATCCAGCGATAGTGGGAGAGAATCGCCAGTGAATTCTTCCAAAAGCGGAAGTCGAGGGGTCTCGCCATGATGCCATTGATGGCGATGACGAGCACCAGCGAAGCAACCGCGAACGCCGGTAAGGCGGAAGCGTATGAAAGCAGCGCCCGCGACTCGCGACGGCTCTCCCAGGCCACTCCGGCGAGCGAGAGCAACAATGCTGCGATCGCATAAGCACCAGTATCCGCGGAGTACAGAAACGCCACTGCACACAAGAATGCGGCGCCGCATCCCAGTAACACGGGCCCGAGCGCTTGTTGTCGCAGCGCATACCAGCCCCTCAGGAACACGGCGAAGAGGAGAATGCCGAACGCCGTACGCCCCTCCCAAGGCGCCCAGAATACGCAGAGCAACAAGAGCAGCACAAAGCGCTTCCACGCCGGCTGTTCTGGAAGAAGGAGCGTGAGAGTTAGCGATCCGAAGAGGAATGTGCACCATAACGGCAGGGTCGTGAAGGTGGCGTAGGTGGCGCCCATCGACACGCCCATTTGCCGGGCGGGTGCGCTGGACAGCCATTGAAAGACCGGTCCATACGTGAACGCCACATCTCGGCCGAACCACAGTCCGCGTGCAGCTTTGAAGCTGGTGTCCAGGTGCCAGGAGTCGCCGACGATCTCGATTGTAGGGTCAACGACAACCAGCATCCGCGGCGATAGCCACTCAACCGGGAAGGAGGCAAGAACGAGCAGCAGTAGGGCCAGCAGGTCCCAGTGCTTTACCAGCCACGGCCGCAGTTGCTGGAGGAAAGACTGACTCGCCGGCCCGCTTTGTTGGACTGTCAATTCGTCCGGCTCCTCCATACGAAGTGCAATTTTATCTTAGGCCAAACAGTGAATAGCAGACCGTGGTTGTGGATCCCCAGTGTGAAATCCCCATTACGCTCAAAACCCAGTTGACTGGCGAACACACAGCGCAAGCTTGCGCTAAGGTTTGCTCTCGACAGTTGGTCACAAACCAACTTCGCACAATAGCCGAAAGCCTCCTCATTTGCCTGCTTCTTTAGGCGTAATGGTCACCTTAATCTCGTTCGAGTAGACCCACTCGTGAGGCGACTCGTCGTTTTGGCGCTGGGCGACGATGGAGCGGCAAAAAAGAACAAGCCGCGGGTTGACTGCGGCTTCTGTCACTTTTGGTTTGGGTCCAAACCCAACTACCGACCGTCTGACTGGGCGTCTGGTTGATTCAAAACTTGGGACCAGCAAAACTTAGTTTATTACCCCAAAATGGCTCGTAAGTCACGCCGCATCAATATAGGTTTATACGGCTACGAACCAGAAGGTCGGGAGTTCGAATCTCTCAGGGCGCGCCATCTTCAAAGGCTAAACGCACTGCCTTATTTAGCGGTTCGCGGTTTGCTACCGCTCTGCCATTCGCCCAAGAACTCGCGTTTGGTCTGCTGCTCCTGTTTATCCTGTCCCTTGACCTCGAGCGACAGCAGGCAAACTAGCGCCAAGCGAAGTTCGGCCCTCGCTTGCCAGTCATATTCGCATTCAATGCGAGCAGTTTTGGTTCCGATAGCCATCCAACTGAAGCACCCGCGGGCCGGAAAAGCCTTCCAGCGCGCTGACGGCCTGCACGAACTCCGCCCGGTATTCGCTGGCAGCCACCGGCGTGCTGACGTTAATGCACGCGCCCAGGACCGTTCCGGGTCGGAACTTTACAGCGGGCGGCAAGCAGGGATCGCTCGAGCAGCTACCTCCGTAGGGCAGCGACGGGCTGTATTGCGCAATCTCCACCCACTTATTCTGCTTTTTCGCCAGTAGCCTGAAGTTGCTGAACGCACGACGGGAGCGAACCGCATCGTGAGCTGCGAAGATGGCCACACTCCTCGCGGTCACGTTGGTTTTCGTGCGCCACTCGATCCAATGAGTCGAATCCACCGCTTGGCCATCGGCAAATACAGTGGCCCGCTCGGCCGAGCCTTGCGCCCCATTGAACATGTCGCTTGGATTCCTGGCCGGACTGGAACCGGTTATCAGGTTGCCCGAGCTTACATCGAAGAGGTCAGAGTGGCTCATCTGGTTTGTGCCGATAATGCGGACCGCTCCCATGATGGCAAAGGCTTGCTCGGACTTGCGTGCCGCGTCAGCGGAAAGTTCCTGCCACGAGTTTCTGGCCGCGTCCAAATCCTTCTTGTCGCGGTCGAGGATCGCGGCGTCCTTCTTGGCGTCGGTGTCGCGCTGCAGGGCAGCGGCCTTCTCCAGTTGCACGTTGGCCGCGCGCTGGACCGCAGCCTGGGCCTGCATGGCGCTGACAAACAGTTGCGCGTTCCGGGTCGCTCTCTCGGCTTCCTGGATAGCCCGCTGGTTGGATTCTTCCGCCTGCTTCCTGGCTTCGTTAGTCTGGTCTAACGAGTCGCGGAGTTTGGCGTTCAACGCGTCGCTTTCCGCCTTTGCCCTTTTCTCGGTCTCGATGAGTTTCTGCTGCGCCTCATTCAGGGCTTCACTCTCAGCCCGGGCCTTATGTTCGACGATGGCGGTCGAGCGCTCGACGAACGCATAGATGGCAAGTCCCAATGCGATCACGAAGGCCAGGCCGAGAATGGCGGCCGCTCCTTGGGTGCGCCGGAGAGCCCGCCGTGCTTTCTCCTTTTCCAGCAGCAGCGCGGCGTCGCGGGCGGTGCAACTCTGCTCCAGGAAAAAAATCGCATGCTCGAAACCGGCCTGATACCGCCCGGCCCAGGCCGCGTTGGGCTGCCAGGTCCGCTGCCACTCCAGCAGGAGCGAAAGTTCCGGATCGATCATCAGGCCGGCCGCGCCTTTGGCGTGCAACGCGGCGTTTTGGGCTAGTCGGTGAAACTGTGCTGCCGATTCGGCTTCGCGTTCGACCCACTCCCGCAGCCGCTGCCAGACTCGCATCAGGCTTTCGTGAGAGATGTCGATGATGGTGCCGGGTTCCAGCGTTTCCAGAGCCGGCGGCATGACAAACGAGCGGCTCGGCTTGCGAAAGACATTCAGCACGCCAGCAATCTCGTCCCCAGTGGCGTTGGCAATCGCACACAGCGTGGCGAAGTCGGTGGGCCGCCGGACTCCGCGAGCGTCGCTGCCTTTATCAGTCAACGCCTGGAAAACCACTTCGCAAATTTTCTTCTGACGCTCCGTCGTCAATTCCGCGAACGCCTTTTCGGCATGCTGGTCCAAAGCATGGGCCATCGTGCCAATGGCCTCATAATGCGAGAGCGAAATGGGCTCGTTGCCTTTACGTTCGCGCTGCCATTGCGCCCAGGTGCGATTCAAGGCGTGCTGCAGAATCGAGAGCTGGTCGGGGTTGTCGCCAACGTCGTTGACCAGCCGCGTGAGGAGAACGGGGCTGATTTCTCCTCCACCGACCGCGATGGGACCGGTAATCGCCGCTCTTCTCTCCTCACGCGTGAGACGGGGAACCAGGTACTGCCCCTCATTCACCGCTTCGGGAAGACCAGAAAAGCGCGCGCAGTCGCCCAGGAAATCAGAGCGCATCGTCAGGACAACGTAAATTGGGTATTCCGATCTGGCGGCCTCGAGCAACAGATTCACGAACGCAATCGATGCCTCCTCGGTTCGATGTGGATCGCTGGACGAAGTGGAAGCCTGCGTCGGTTTGTAACGGAAAAGCTCCTCGAACTGGTCGACGATCAGTAGCAGATTCTCCTGACCCGAGAGTTGGGCCTGCTCGAAAAGGTCGACGACGCCCAGCTTGCTCATCTCCAGGGTGGCCTCAACCATGCCTTCCAGCGTTTCCGCGCCGAAGTCGAGACCTGTAAACAAGACCCCGGGCTGCGCCAGAGCTCGTGCCAGGGCCTTAATCGGATCGGCGCCGGGTCGGAACTGTGCCATTCGCCACGCCGAACCCGCGCTGGCCATGACCCCGCGGCGCAAGGCCGGCCGCAAACCGCAGTTCACCAGCGATGATTTTCCGCTGCCCGAGGTCCCAACTACCGCCAGAAAGCGCTCGCCTGCCAGCTTGTCGACCATCACGTCGACCTGGCTCTCACGGCCAAAAAAGAGATATTCTTCTTCTTCTCGGAAGGGTCGCAGGCCGGGAAAGGGATTGGTAAGATCCATGCCAGCGACGGCGCTCATGCAGTGGCGCCTTTGCCTTCCATCGCGCTGACGAACTTGAGCATTTCCGAATCCGGGAAACCTTGCAATCCGTTAATCAGGTTCGGCTCTTCCATTTCAATAAGGTCTTGCTTCGACGCCGTGGCCGGCTCCGCAAGATAAATGTAAGTCGCCATCGGCGGCTTCGCCCCGCGATATGCCACGGCCTTTTTCAGTTCGCTGCCAATGGAGCGCTTCCAGGCCTCGTCGCCGGCACCGTAGAACAGAATCACCCCGTCACACTCGGCCAGGAGGTCCTGATTGTTCTGGCGAACCGTGGCAGCGTCGCCTTCAAACAGCGGTATCTGTACGTCGCATCCGCGCCCCTTGAGGAACTTGCGCAAGGGAATGGTCGCTTGCCGGTCGCGTTCATCGCAAAGCAGGTAAATCAGTCTGCTTCCCTGATGTTCCACCGGCGGTGGCGCCGGCTTTTGCAGGTTCTCGAGGGCGGCATGTACGACTCCCTTCAGTTCTTCTATTTCTCCGGTAACCAGGTCGGCGCCTGCTTGAAGCTCGGCATCCTTGAGAAGCCTCTCGATAAACTCCTGTTGCGCCGCGGATTCCGACTTCGTGCCTTCGGGGAGTGAAATGATTCGGCGTAAGCCCCCCTGCTTGTGCCTCTCGATCGCCAACTCATTCTGCAAGATGGTCACTGACTTCTCGCTTGGCCCATCGGGGACGACGCCGTATTTTGCGCCCATGAGGTGTACGGACAAGGCGCACCGATCCAGGAAGCTTTGCACGGCAGCAATGCATTCTTCTTCCGACTTCGGCAACTGGATGTCCGGTAATACCGGGTACCCATGCAGCCGCAGCTCCGACTCCAGGGCCTCGCGCGCGCTCCGACGGTCGAAGCTGCACTCCGCAAGATAGATTGCAGGTTTGGATGTGGCCGTTGCTGCTGCAGGCGCTTCTGAAGGCTTGCTTGCCACTACTGCGGGAGCCTCGATTGTCTTAATCAAACCCGCGATGTCATAGGCCAGCTTCGCCAGCTTCAAGTTGTACTTTCGCGTAAACTCTTCGCCATACGCCGGGTCAAGCTCCAGCGGAACCTGCTGTTCATCGAACTCATAAAACGGGTACCCCAGTGCCTCCCGCATCACTGCTGGGAGCGGTCCTTCGTCGTCAACCGGCAGCTTAATCACTTTCAGGACGCGAGACTTGTTGTCCACCACCAGGCCGCCGGTTGATTCCGCAGATTTGCAAAATTCCTCGACTTCGCGAGTACACCATTCTGACTCCGCGTAGCGCGGAGTCACAACCGAGATCAGCAACTCAGTCTTGGGGAACTGCTGGACGATTTCATCGGCAAAAATATCGTTGCCGGCAAGTTTCGAATCGCGCCAGATATCCGCCTTGCGCCCCAACCTCATATTCAGCATGGCCGACAAGGTATTGTGGAAGCGAGTAATCCACCCCTGCTGCTGCTCCGACAGCGGAACGTTGTCTATGTGCGCGTAGCTAATGAATAAGTGGCGCTGAAATTCCATGGCTCACAGTTTCCTGTTCCGCAACCGGCTACCAATTGAGTCTTGCAGCCAGCTGAATCCGGCGCGGCGCGTGCGCGGACAGGATTTCGCCGAACTGCGGATTCGCCGTGACTCCGTTCAAGCTATAGTTGCTGACGGGATTGTAGTAGTTCGCGCGATTGAATAGGTTATAGAACTCTGCACGCAGAACGAGGTGAAGCCTCTCACCCATCGGAAGGTTTTTCTGGAGAGCGGTGTCGAAGTCCACATAAGCAGGGCCAGTGAACTGGTTTCGCGCCGAGTTTCCCAGGCAAGGCGAGCCTGCCACGCCGCCAAAAAGTACCTGCCCCTGGACATAGTATGAATTGGCAGGCTGGGAGGCGGCGCAAGTTATGGAAGGGGAACTGATTGAGCCTGTCGAGCTGATGTACGCATTAGGACTTCCCGTGGTGTTGATCTCCCCCGTTATATTGGCGCGCTGCGTCAGTTCACTCCCCACGGGTCCGCCGAAGATGGTGAAAGGCTGGCCGCTTTCCGCGATGAATATCCCGCTCACCGTCCAGCCGGAAAGAAGTTTCGAAGAGGGCCCCCAGGGCACGTCCCAGGCAAAATCAATGACCAGGCGGTTGGTCAAGTTGAAGTCGGAGCGGGCGTAGTCATTGTTCAAGTAGTTTGTAGGGTCCTGCGGGTTGGCGTAAGGAGTGGCAAAGACCTGTCCCTGCCCAGTAGTAGTTAACCCCGCATTCAGCAGCGTATTCAAACTGGGCGGAAACGCACTAGCCGGAACCGTGACCAGCTGCGAAAACCTGGTAGTATTGCCAATCCCAAAGACACTGGGATTGGCGAGCCCATAGAACTGCAAGGCGTAAATCTGGGTAAAAAGCGAAACCGGTATCGTGGCAAAGCTGGTTTGCGCCGCGTTGTCCATCGCCTTAGACCAACTATAGGCATAGTCTGCATGGAGTCCGTGCCAGCCTCTGGTCCGTGCCTGGACCAACAGAGCGTTATAGTTTGCATGGGCAGTATCGGCCAAAACGGAAACGGGGAGATAGCTGAAACTATCGCAATTGGAAGCCTGCCCTACTCCTGGAATCGATGCTCCCGCGGAGTTGGTACAGAACCACTCATTGTTGAAACCGGCATTGGTAATTGCGGCTATGTGGCTGGTGAAGTTCCCAACATAAGAGAGTTCAAGCGACAATTGCTGCGTGACTTCCTGCTCGAACGAGACGTTGACTTGCTGCGACCTTGGGGATTGAAACTGCTGCGCGTTGATCGCGCTGACCCCGAAAGGAACGGTGGCGACCTGGGAAGCTGCCTGACTGGGATCGATGCTGACCAGGCTGCTGTTGCCCATGCCACATTGGCCCATGGCCCCGCAGGAGGGACTAAGGAAGCTCTGGCCGTAGATTGCCTGCGGATTGGAGAAGCTGGAAGTAGTAGGCCGATTGAACATCAATTGCGCAATATCGGAAACGGGTAGTTGATCGTAATAGATGCCATACCCTCCGCGTATCACCGTTGTCGCGTTTGCGTTCGACCAGGCGAACCCGATCCGTGGCCCAAAGTTGGTCTTGCTGGCCTTCAGGTTATAGCCTGCCGGGGCTGGCCCGCACCTCCAGGGAAGCAAGCCGGCATTGGCAGGGTAGACAGAATCAAGCTGGCTATAGCCCTGTGAACAATTAAATCCAAAAGGATCGACCACCTGAGTTTGGTTTTGCTGCACCAATCCATTGGCCGCCGGATCATAGTTCCAAATCTGATTATTAGTTTCGCTGGGGACCGAGGAGAATTCGTAGCGCAATCCCAGGTTCACGGTAAGATGTGTCTTCGCCCGCCAGGTATCCTGGATATATCCCGCTAAAACATAGGAGTTAAAGAGTCCGCGATAGGGCGACGGTTGGCGCAAAGCATAGTCGAACGAGGGGTTTGAGAATGCCGATACTGGACAGGGGCTGGTCGGAAATCCAGCCTCAACATTGCAGGTTGCACTGTCGCTGGTGAATTCGCCGATATCCGATGACACTACCATGCCACGACTGAAGCCGTCGGCAATGAATATGTCTTGCAACTTCTGGAACTCACCGCCGATGCGCAAATAATGCCTTCCCCTGTTGAGCGAAAGGTTGTCGGCATACTGGGCCTGACTGTCGCGCCGCTGACTTGGACTGCCCAATGGGGCCCCGATCCGCGCGAAGGGGAAGAGCCCATCCAGTGACGGCGTGATCTGGGTGTAAGGCCCAGCTAGCGAGGACGCCCAGAAGGAGTCATACCAGCCGCCGAAAGCGCCGGCAACGCCAGGTTTGGCGCCGGCATACTGCGGGTCCAACCCTGACAACTCGAATGTCGGCATTGCCCCGGCGCTTAAGCCCACACTGGATGCGTTGAAGTTCTGGTCTTGCGGCGTTTCCAGCAATTGAAATCGCGTGAGAGCGACGCGCGCTTCGTTCATCAGATTCGGCGAGAACTGGTGGGTGAAGGTCAGGGCTGCATTTTGGTTCAACGCATCCGTGTTGGAACCATTCCCCGGATAGGTGGACGAACTTGGCAAGGTATCGTCGTGGAGTTGATGTAAATCCTGCAAATTATACCGAAGCGTCCAAGTTGACTTACTTGACTGATTGAAATCGAGACGCCCCATGTAGTTGTCCACATTGGTATAGTTAGGCGCCTGTCCCTGGTAGAATTCCAGCACCCCAGGCACCGCAACTACATTCGATTGGGGATATAAAGAGAGTACCTTCGAGGCGATGAGTGCGTCCTGGTACCCGGACGTCCCGACGAAGTCATCCAGATGACTGCGGTCGTAGGCGCTGGGCACGCGCTCGAAAACTGGGTTGGGATTGTCAATACGCGTCCCTTCATAGTCGCCGAACCAGAACCATTTCTTCAGGAACGACCCACCGGCTCTTGCTCCGAATTGCTGCGAGGAAAAGGGCTGATCATAGCTGTTGTGTGCGGCAAGTATGGCCGCGGGATTGAAGAGCTGATTGCACTGCGGACTACCGAAAGCAGCTCCCGGAGTGGTGCAGTATTGGGTTCCATTCTTCGCGTTCAGGCTCTCGACCGTGGCCACATATTGGTTATAGGTGGTGGGCTCATACAGCGGCTTGCCAAATGGCGCGTAGGCCGGAGCAGGCGCCGAATTTAACGGGCCCGCATAGGCCGCAGCCTGAGCAAAACCCGAGTTGGCATAGACGGAAATCGGCGAATTTGCGTTCAGACTGTCGGAACCGAAGAAGCCGAAAACACTGCCGTGAAAGTTGCTGGTCCCGCGGTGTGTCACGACATTGACTACGCCGCCTAACTCACGCCCAAATTGTGCGTCGGGGTCGGCAGAGACGACGCGAAACTCCTGAATGGCATCGTTCACCTGGAACGGAATGGCTTGGTTGTTGCCGGCAGCAACATTGTTCATTCCGTCGAGCAGGAAGTCGTTGGCGGTCGGCTGCTGCCCGGAGATGCTGAAACTTGCGCCCGCCAGCGTCGAGCCTGCCTGCACATCGTGAGTGCTCACACTCAGGAACCCCAAAGCCAGAAAATTTCGGTTATAGAGCGGCAAGGTGCGGAGGTCCTCGCTCGTGATGACGGTACTCATCGAGGTGGAGAGCGTATCCAGGGCAATGGCGCGCGACTCGGCTACCGGCCCAACGGTTGCGGCCGGCGCAGGAACTGGAGGAGCAGCCGACTGTGGCGAAGTTTGCTGTGGGCCGGCATCTGCAGAAAGCGTTGGGGCTGCTGGTCCGCCCGACGCGGACGGACTCGGTGGAGCTGCGGGTGCAGAAGCTCCCTGCGGCTCACAAATAACGGGAGGCAGCAGATACTTTTTCTCGCCGACGGTCACCGTGAACTTTTGTGCGGCGTACTTCTGCGTCCGGTCAAAGTTTGCGAACCAACATTCCCAGGGAGGATCAGCGGTAGCGCTGATCACGTAATTGTCGGAGGGCGTCAGATCGAAAAAACGATACATGCCGTCAGAATCGCTGGTGTAGGTCCGCAAAATTCCCTGCGACTCGTTTTGCAGCTGGGTGTTCTGCAGCTTCAGGACCACCCCGGGTACTGGAATACCCTGGCCGTTGACCACCTTGTCCACGTCGCCTTCGATCAAGCCCTTGTCCTGTGCGCAAGCCACGGCCGCAACCGACAAAGTCGTACAAAGCAGAAACACCCGATACCGCTGAGCACCGGACATTACGTTGTCTCCCGTTACTGTCCCACTTCACTTGATCAGCAGCGTATACCAGAATTGCTGCACACCCAGCGAACGAGTATTCATCTGGTTGCCGCCCAGTTCCTCGCGTAGGTCCGCGGTCACGGAAATATAAAACGTATTATTCACCGGCGACGACGAGATGCCAGGCGCGAAATTCGTTCCACAACTTGTGCCGAAGCACAACACCACGATGAGCAAGAACAGGGTTCCGATGGCTGCCCGTCGGCGCGAGCGCATCGGAATGAAGACTAGTCCTACTAGCCCGATTCCACTCAGGCCCGCGAAGGCCGCAATGACCCGATGCTCACTCCGATGCAGCGCTGGCAGCAAGCGCGCAGTGCCGCTGGAAGTATTGATTGTCACTGTCACCTGTTCACTGTCGGAATACACGGAACATGTCGACGGCGAGTTGTGCGGACAAGTGACCGCGCAGGTGATGCCGGAGCCGGCAGGCGGCGTGCAGCTGATGGCGGCATAGATAAGCGGATTGCTCTGATAGGCGGCAATGACGTTGATCTGCAACTGGGTCTGGCCGCCGGGCGAGACCGTGCCGCTATAACTCGTAGACTGCACAATAAAGGGGTTGTCAACCTGCACCATGACGGGCGAAGAAGTCGCGCTGTTGAAGTTGCTATCTCCGTTGTACGTGGCCGTGATCGAGTGCTGACCCACGACCAGGGTCGCGTTGCTGTAGTTAGCATCTCCGCTAGGGTCCAGAGTAACGGTGGCCAGCGGCGTCGTGCCGTCAATGAAAGTCACGGTTCCGGTCGGGACTAAGCCAGCGTAGGAACCAACGGTGACGGCGAAGAACACGCTGTTCCCTTGATTAACTTCGAGTGGGTTCGCCGTCAGGGTTACGGTCGGGGTTAATTTCGTTCCCGATTGCACCACCTGATTCAGTCCGCCCTGGCTTGTGGCGAAGTTCTGGTCACCGCTGTAAGTAGCTGCGATCGCATTCGTTCCCACAGGCAGCGTGGACGTGGCGCATTGAGCCAGTCCGTCGCCGTTGAGTTGCACAGCAGTGCATAATGCCGCGCCGTTGTTCGTGAAGGTCACAGTGCGGGTGGGCATACCTCCACTGTTGCTCGTCACCGTCGCGGTAAATGTGACTGGCTGGTTCAACTGCGACGGGTTCCCGGAAGAGGTGACCGTCGTCGTGGTGGGAATCAGCGATCCATTGCCGTTGACGTTTAGAGTGTTCGAAACGCTGCCCGTGTAGAAGCCCTGGTTCGGCGTGTAAGTGCTCTGAATCATGTGCACGCCGGAACCGTTCACGGGAACGTTCTGGATTTGACCGCTGGTCACCGTGCCACCCAGCAGGATGCTGACCGAGGGTGACGTGGCAAATTCATTGGTGGCGGCTAAATCCGGGACACCGTCGCCATTAAAATCAGCCGCCGCGATGCCGATAGGGGATGATCCGACCGTGTAGGTCTGCTGCGGCTGGAAGGTGCCGTTGCCGTTGCCCAAGAGCACGCTGACTGTGAGGGAATTGGCATTATTGTTGGCGACAGCCAGATCGGCGTTGCCATCGCCGTTGAAATCGGCTACGGCGATGCCGACCGGAGTCGCGCCGGTCGGGTAGGTCTGCTGCGGCTGGAAGGTGCCGTCGCCGTTGCCCAGCAGAATGCTCACGGTACTATCACTCTGGCACGTGGGATCGCTGATGCATAGGTTGGCTATGGCTAGATCGGGAATGCCATCTCCATTGAAATCACCCACGGCGACGCCCACAGGATTTGCGCCCGTCCCATACGTCACCTGCGGCTGAAAGCTCGACAATCCCGGCCCCTGCAGTCCAACGCTGCCCAGGTTTACCAACGTCGTAAGGTCGGTGAAGGTCGCCATTCCCGTCGCCGCGGGGAAACCAAACCCGAACACCGAGGCAGTGAAGTTCCAATTGTTACCATTGGCCTGGTCGGTCAACGTTGTGATGGTCGGTTCGGTGCCGGTTACGGTGAAGTTTGCCTCCGAGCCGCTGCCCTGGTTGTCCAATGTTCCGTTGAAAGACGCCAACACAGAATAGCTCCCTGGCGCGAACCTGGTCTTGAGTGTCGCTGTGCCCGGGGCCGGACTGGTCTGTGACTCCAGTTGGACTGTGCCCAGCACCTGGGAATTTGTAGAGTTCAAGAAAGTCACGATACCGAAAAGAACGGGGTCGCCGCCGTTGGTCACCTTAGCCGTCAGCGTCACCACCTGGCCGACTACTGGCGAAGGTGGACTTACGGTTAGCGTCGTCGTCGAGGTGACGCCGTTGACCGTGTACTGAATCGAGCCGCTGCTTGGGTTGTATTTGGAGTCACCGCCGTAGGCTGCGGTAACCGCATCTGCGCCTACGGGCAGCGTTGCGGTAGAGCAGGCGGCTGTGCTGCAGTTGCTGCCGCAACCCGCCGCCACCAACTTCACCGGCACGCACAGTTGGGAGCCCTCCGCTCCGGTGAACGTCACTGTGCCCGTTGGAGGGCCGACGGAACCTGTCACCATCGCCGTAAAGGTCACCAGTTGCAGATATTGGGACGGCGATTGCGGCACGGCGGTTACAGTCGTTTGGGTAGGATTTCCTGCTTGCGCGGCCAAGGGAAGAAGTATCAGGACCAGCAACAGCATTGCCACTGAGAGAAAGTCAATGCTGTGACGCAATGGAGGCGAGGGGTTCACCACTATCCCGCGATCAAGTGTGGGTTCTCCCGTCTCGCTGAAAGTTCCACTCGCCACATCTCACCCCATCCACTTTCAGAACAACTGTCGTGTCGTCATGCTATAAGACGGATTCTATCGGGGAGGGCAAGCGACCGAAAGATCAAGCAGCGGCCCCAAAGGTAACACCAGGCCCTACAAAACCCAAGTCCAACTTACTTATTTGGTTACGAAAGTGGGCAAATTGTAGGACGATTCGAATCCAAGGTCAAGAGCTTTTGTTGGGACCATGCGGGCGATTGTGGATGGTTATGTGACCGATAAAATGCTCCACCGACGACGTAAATTGTGGAACTCATGGCCGAAGGTGCGCAACGCTGACGTGGCTACAACTCTGAGAACAGGTTCCATGTCGAAAAGAGCTGTGTTGTCCGGACGCAATGATCAACGGGAAATGGCGAGTTACGAAAGGTCAGGCGAGCTGGCAGGCTCGGCCCCGTTCGGTCGGTATTCAGCAGTGGGTTTTCCCCCAGCCCCCAAGCAACCTACAGGTCAGGGAAAGAATTGACCCGGTTTAGCCACCCTTTCACAAATTGCGGGAATTTCTGTCCCAACGCCTGGTAGTAAGCAATCCGCCCCTGTTTGTACTGCCGATAGACCTGAACCTGGTCGAACCCCGCCAGCGCCTGCATCGTACCCGGGCCTATCGCTCCATCTTCCGCGATATTTGCTCCCATGCCGTTCAACACATGCTGGAGCAGCTTCGTAGCGTGCCCGCCGGCGTTCACATAGAAATCACAGACGATGTTCGCGAGGTCCTGTAATACGAAGGCATCGCCCTGCACCTTGTCCCAGTAGAGCGCCTTGTAAATCACCCCGGCCTGGGCGTCGGTCAAGGCTTTCAGATTGTCGGAGGTGGGATCAACACCAAGCAGCTCGTGAGAGCACTGCTGAAACGTATTCATGGTGACGCCCTTGTTGGTTTCGCCCCCGGGATCGGTTGGATCGTTGACGTATCCGCCTTCGAAGCGCAACAAGATGGGAAGGAACACATTGAAATCTGCCATAGCTTTCTCCTCTGGGTACAGACGTTCTTACGGCTGTAATGATTTTTTTAGCTGCGCCGTTCTGGCCTCCGTCAGGTCAGCCATAACCGTAATTTTGATCAGCGGAGCCAGGGTACCGCCCTCGGCTAGCTGAGCTTCGAAATCGGCGTCAGCCTGCCGGAATTGTAGCCACGCCGATTGTGCGGCGCGCAGCTTCTCTTTTCCTCCTGCATCCAGCTGCTTCATCAACAAGGCGTACGCCGAGTCGAGAGCTTTTTGCGCTTGCCCATAGCGGAGGTTCTCGCAGTTCCGCATTCCTGCGGTTGTCGTTTCCGAGTTACACGGTAAGGCTTCCTGCCCGGTCTGCCCGGCAGCGTGAACTGGAAAATCCCCAAATGCCGCATAGACTGCGAATAAGAGCGCCACGCCTAAGACGCGCTTACGAAATGTCCCGATGCAAGTGATAGAGTTCCTCATGCCGATCCGCCGACGGTCGAATTGTCAAAAGTCGAATGTACAAAAAATCACTTTGGCTTCCAAAAACTACAGGCTTTGTTTGTTGAACTATTAAACGATCATCCTACTTGCAGTGCTGTAGGTGCGATTGCAGGCATTGCCTCGATTCTTTTCGCCAACCTTTACGATACTTACGCCTTCGTCGCTGGTACCTTATTATTCCCTGCGGCAGCCTGTTCCTTATCGGTAAG
The DNA here is from genome assembly GCA_003135315.1 of Acidobacteriaceae bacterium. Taxonomy (GTDB): domain Bacteria; phylum Acidobacteriota; class Terriglobia; order Terriglobales; family Acidobacteriaceae; genus Bog-257. Next base: position 18,572 of record PLBD01000188.1, read on the forward strand.
CTTATCCAGTGCCGATTGCATTTGCTGTACCCAGCCGGCTAACTCGCCCTCAAGGGTTGTTTCGGTTTGTTCGACCAGCAAATCGATATTTCTTCGGCGCGCCTTTTCCCACTGCGAGAGTGCTTTCCACCAGGACGCAATATTTCGCAAACCTGTGAGCGCCTGGTTGTATTGAATCAGCGTGTGTTCGACCTGATCCGTCTCCAGCCTTGTGGCGAGCGTCGCCGCCACCGCGGTCGTCAATGCGACCCACACATCCCCATGGAACGCCGCGAGAGCCGTGCCGGCACCCCCGACGATATAAATCCATAGCTGCACTGTTTGAAGCCGTTTAGACAAGCTGGCCGTCTTCCGGACGAAGTAGCTTATCTGATCGTTAATTCTGTCGTTAAGGTAATCGTCTGGGCTGAGGAATGTCAGACGCTTCGGGTCAGTCTCCACCACTGCGGGCACGTTGGCTTGGTTAACCTCACTCTGCACTAAGGCGGAACTGATATCCGCCAACTTTGCAGCGAGCTTCGATTCGCGAGAAACCTGGAGGCACTGCTGGTTGCTGTATGCACCAGCCCGCATGCGGTAACGGAAAATCTCGCCCTTAATAGCATCAGACGAGGCGCGCAGCAATATCCATTTGTTACCCTGTCGAAATCGGCTGTTTGCGGCAACGAGGATAGAAATCGTAATCGGCGTCAGGACTATTAATACATGCGTCAAAGTTTGAAATGCCGACGCAAAATGCGCGGGAAACAACTGCTTAATCCAGAGCGGCAGGGCGCTGCCTGATCGCGCAATTGCGAGCAGGGTCGCGATTAGGCCAAGACCTAGAATCGCGCGCTGCAAATTCTTGAACGACACCTGCTTTCTTATCGCTGCCTGGTCGAGGACGTCGTATCGGTTCCAGGCATCGGCCAGGGTATCCACACGCGAATCGATTCGGGCCAGCAGGATTCGGTTGAGATCGTCGACATTCCCAGAAATTAAGAACTTATAAATATCGGCCGTCTCGATGATTTCTCGCAGATCGGGGTCGGCAACCTGGGCCGGGGCCGTTCCATCGGCCCCTGGTTCCATGCCTTTTAGGATCTCGTCAGCAAGGCCTCCGCTCTCTCGCACAACCAGGATGGGCCATTTGCGTCGCGCACAGCGAACCAGGGCTTCCTTTTCCGTTTCGCCGCCGCCAAAAAGGACGGTCAGAACCGGTCTATCTACGGCCGTTTCGTCCTTCACCAGTTCGCCGGCAATCTGGACCAATGCCTTCATCGGGTCGGGCCATCCGGCCGGAAGCCGAACGATCATCGTGTGATTCGGCTCTGGCTCAGCCACACTATGAGTTGCGATTCCGACCAATACAGGTGCAGGTCCCTGGTCTTCGCCCCGAGCTGCTTGCCCAATGAGGGCGGAGCATCCAGAGTTTGCTCCATTGTCAACGATCACCGCTCCAGAACTTACAGCCGCCGGAACTATAGCCCGAGTGCATAAAGACTTAACCATTGGGTCTAGAGATACGTCATAGTCGCCCAGGAGAATTATCAAAGGTCTGGGCTCGCTCTTGATCTGAGCAATGATCGAATCAATCGTGTCCGTCGGGGACGGTTCGATGAGTCTCTTGTCAGGCGAGGGCATGCTGACTCCTGTGCCAATACATTGAAGACGATAGCACAACAATCCAGTAGCCCCGCCCGGCGTGCCCCTTTCGGGTTGCGCGTTCATCCGGAGTCGGGCATTAGCGGGGGTCGACCTCCACTCACTATTGCACTTGGGCAGCTATGGTTAGCCTACTGCCCGTTACCTCACACTGGCGAGAACAGGTGTAGAGTGAGAGGTCATCGCCAAGAACCAGGAGGCGGCGGCTCGTGAGCTGAAGCCTCATAAGGCCAGTTAGATGGATGAGCAGGCTACGTGTCGCCTGATCTCTGCCGATTGAGCAAGGCGCACTGTGACAGGCTAGCCAAAGCTTTATGATGGGCAAGTCATGACGAAAGCACCACTCTGTTTCATCTTGATGCCGTTCGGCATCAAGGCCAACGCCGACGGATCGATGATCAACTTCGATCGCGTCTACCAGGACCTCATCGCTCCTGCTGTGAATAACGCCGAACTCGAACCCATTCGCGCTGACCAGGAGGTCACGGGCGGAATCATCCACAAACCGATGTTCGAGCGCCTGATCCTCTGTCCATTTGCCGTTGCCGATCTCACCACCGCGAATGCGAATGTCTATTACGAACTCGGCGTCCGTCATGCCTTTAGGCCCTTCAGCACTGTCCAGATCATTGCCGAGGGCAGCCGCCTTCCCTTTGATGTGCAGATGCTGCGGACCATTCCCTACAAGCTAGGCACGGACGGAGTGCCCCATCCCGCCAATGCTGCTGGGACCAGTGCGGCCATAGCTACGTTTCTTAAGCAGGCCCGCAGCGGCGCCAAAGACAGTCCGATCTTCCAGCTTATCGACGGCCTTCCCGTGCCTGACGTAGAGCATCTGAAGACCGATGTCTTCCGCGATCAGGTGGACTACTCAGAACAGGTCAAAGGCAAGCTGGCTGATGCCCGGCGCTCCTCTCAGAAAGCGGATGCAGTGCGTGCCGTTCAAAAAGATCTGGGCGACATTGCTGACCTCGACACGGGCGTTGCCATTGACTTGATGTTGTCTTACCGCGCGGTCTCCGCCTGGGAAGACATGGTAAAGCTCATCCAGCAATTTTCCGGCCCGCTGGCGCAGACCGTTATGGTTCGCGAACAACTCGGGCTAGCCTTGAACCGGCTCAAGCGGCGCGACGAAGCACAACAGGTTCTGTTAAAGCTGATTGAGGAGCGCGGTCCCAACAGCGAGACTTGCGGAATTCTGGGCCGTGTATACAAAGACCAGTGGGAGGACGCCACCAAATCTGGTAATGCGTTTCTCGCCAAAGGCTATCTCGATAAGGCCATCAAGCTGTACCTGCAGGGTTTTGAGGCCGACTGGCGGGACGCCTACCCAGGGATCAACGCCATTACGCTGATGGAACTCCGCAATCCCCCGGATGACCGCCGCAAAGAACTCGTTCCGGTCGTGCGCTACGCCGTGCAACGCAAGATCGAAAAAGGCAAGCCTGACTACTGGGATTACGCCACGCTGCTGGAGTTGGCGGTCCTTGAGGGCAACCAAGACACGGCTGCCCAGGCACTCGGCGATGCATTGGCAAATGTTCGCGAGAAGTGGGAACCGGAGACCACCGCGCACAACGTTCGTCTGATTCGCGAGACTCGGCAGGCGCGCGGCGATCCGACTCCGTTTGAAGCTGACGTGGAACAAGCTTTGGGCGAGGCAGCGGCACCCCGCTAATCAAGTTGGCTTTGACGCGGATTTCCCGGAACCGGATTTTGCTATCGGAACAAAAGCGTTTGAACCAAGCGCAGGCGGTGCTAATATTCCGGCTCAGCCCAGAGTATTGCATCGACCTGACGCGAAGCGAACGTTGACATGCTTCGCCAACCCTGGTCCATCAGCCCCAGGAAACAACGCAGCTCTCAAAGGGCCCTCGCAGCCCATCCAGGAAAGACTTGTAGGGAGGAAGCTATGCACGCCTTGACCCGCCTGCTACGGAGGAAAGTCAGCTTCTCGAATATGGTCTGCCTGGTCCTTTTGTTTTGCGCGACGGCGATTGCCTCGCCTGCACAAACGCTGACCACGCTGTACAGCTTTTGTGCGCAGCCGGAATGTGTTGACGGCGACACGCCTATCGCCACCGTGGTGCAGGCCACCGACGGGAACTTTTATGGGACAACATTCGAGGGCGGTACCTATAACGCCGGCACCATCTTCAAGGTCACCCCAAGCGGCATGCTGACCACGATCTACAACTTTTGCTCAC
>PLBD01000008.1 GCA_003135315.1 Acidobacteriaceae bacterium
TGAAGCTGAAGAACACGCTGCGTCATCTGATTAGCGAAAAGATGATCACGCATCTGGGCTTGGAATATTAGGACTGAGCCCACTTCCTCCGATCAATTCGCTTCGTACCACTGTTGCCGCCGCCCTGCATCGGGTATCTGGACAGGGCAGTGCCAGCATCAGGGCAAGCCGGCTCTCCGCTCACCCAAGAGTTCAATGACTTGCGCCGAATCTACTTTGGCCTGCGACCTGCACTTAGCAGTATTGCCAGTGCTCGGATTCCGAGCCCGGCTGGAGATGAGACATGTTCCGCATCGAATTCTACGAAATGCCGGATCGCATAAATGTTCGAGTGGGAGGTCGCTTCGTGGGCGATTTTCCTGAACATGCACGGCTATTGATAGCCAAATCCGAAGCCCCTTCACGCTTTGTTGTGGACCTATCGGAGGTGAATTATATCGATGAAGTCGGCGAACAAGTGCTGATCTGGTTTAAGGAGATCGGAGTGAGGTCCACCGCCGATTCCCTATACTCTCGCGACATTTGCGAACGCTTGCAACTGCCGATGCATGGCGGGAGATCAGTAACTTTCCGGCACTGTTTTGACACTGCTGGCAAGCATTCGCATTGCGCTATTGCAACAAGTAACAGCGAAGCACTCGTTGCCGGAGAGATGCCGAGACGACCTTCCAATGTGTGTTCAAGCGCGCTGGTTGCCACAAGTCCAGAACGCGAACGATTAGGTAATTCGAAATGAACAATGTTCTCCCCATTTGATGAATAGGAGTCTTCGATGGCATCTGCTGTGGTGAGCTCGGACTTACAATTCCTCGTTTCGGAATACGGAGTCTATTGTGAGTTGTGGCCCCAGTTCGCTGTAGGAGGTCGCGAGCGTCGACGGCTTGGTCTTGAAGTTGAACTGATTGGCTCTCATACGCCCGATGTCAACCATATAGATCCAGCATGTCCGATGTGCTCACGGCTCAGGTCTTTACTGCTCGCTGTCGCGAAGCGCATAATGCGCCAGACAACTTCCGACTCGCGTCCCATCCATTGCAGCATTGATTCCCATACAAACTCAATTCTGTGTTTGCCCGCACGGGGTAATCGTTCATTCGTTTGGGTCAGCCTCAGTATCTCGTGGAGCGACAAAGCTGGGCTCAGCCTTGAGGCGGATGTGCTGAGCGACATTAAAGAGCGCCTAAGTAGGCTTGGTATTCGGCAGCGCTAGGGTGCGCGATCGCTCGCGTTCAGGTTGCGGATGCTGCGATGCGGAAAGTGAAGCATGCTATTACTTGATCACATTCTTGTCGCGACGGACTTTTCAACGATTTCGAACGCCGCCTTGCGGCACGCTCTAGGAATAGCGAGCCGCTGCCACTCCACGGTATCCCTTGTCCACGTCATCGATGCTCTTTTGTACGGCATGGCGCCAGACGGAATAGCCGCAGCAGTCGATTGCGCAGAGTGGAATTCCGAGCTCGTGATAAAGCAGCTACAACACGAAGGAGTGCTCAATGGGCAGACGCCGGAAGTGACGATTACAGTGGGTACAGTGTGGCAAACGATTTCCAATATCATTCGCGAACAGCGCCCCGGCCTGGTCGTGCTTGGGACTCACGGCCGTTCCGGACTGCCTAAACTGGTGCTGGGCTCGGTGGCCGAGTGTGCCTTCCGCGAATCGCCTTGCCCGGTGTTGACCGTAGGACCGCACGTTAGAGGTTCCAAAACGTCCGGCGCTCAAGCCAGGCACTTACTTGTTCCCACCGATCTCTCCATGCAATCGACCAATGCTTTGCGGTATGGGATATCGCTGGCAAGCGCTACCGGCGGCGATATGACCTTGCTGCACGTCCTCAAGCCACACGCCGGCCGGGCGGGTGAAGAGGCCCCGCCGACGATTGAGGCAAAGAAGCAACTTACCGAATTTCTCAATCAGCACCCGGGTGCGTCTACGATGGTCACCCCTCGCATAGAGTTTGGGGATCCTGCTTCGACCATCGTGGAGGTCGCTGAACAAATGCGCAGCGATTTGATCGTGATGGGACTGCGCGCATGGTCAACCGATGGCTGTGCAATGTGGCGCACGGCGTACAAGGTCGTAATCCACGCTTGCTGCCCCGTGTTAACGATGAAATCTCCCGCGCTTACTGCGAGCGAGCCTTAGGGCTCAAGCTCTGCTTTTGAAGGTGCGACTGACATGAAGGTTCTTTACCTGAATCTTGACCGCGACCTGATCGGAGCGCCCGAATTTCTCCGTGCGGAGAGCTATGAGGTTATCGAAGTGAGTTCATTTCGCGGTGCGTTGAAATTGATCGAAGGCGAGGGTCTTGATGCAGTTCTAGTTGATAATGGAGATCCGGAGACTGCTGATTTCATCGCCAACGTGTATCGGGTTCGGCCGTATTTGCCGGTTTTCGTAGTGACTGCCTGGGGGGCAGACCTTGTTCTAGCTTTGCGGTCTTTAGCGACAGCGGCCCACACCAGCACGATCGGTTAATCGGTGGTTGGTCCGAATGGATGCCGCTCTCCGGTCGCAGACATTCTCCAGCAATCAAGCGCTTAGCGTGTGGGCACCGCAGCTGCGACCGTCCTATCCCAGAAGCCGCGCTCGCTGAAGGATGTGCCTAACGCTCCGAGAATGACCAATACTGGTCACCCCGATCGCCTGCCCCTAACTCCCCTGAGGTTTCGCTTGACTGTTCGCCTAGCTTCGAGCGGAAATGTCGGTGCGACATTTTAGTCGCTTTCCGTAGGCACAGATGTGTAACCACTGCACCCAACAGCTCAAGCAACTTACCACCGCAGATAAATCCAACTTGCGGTCACTCTGGCAAGAACTCTTTGGCCAACCTGCTCAAGAAGCGCTCCGTCGCGAAGTCATGCTGCCGATCCTTGCGTATCGAATCCAGGAGCGTGCCCACGGCGCCTTACAGGCTCGGATCCGCAACGAACTGCGAAAAGTGTCGGTACAACTGCAAGCGGAACCCAAGATAGGGGCACTTCCTCGACCCCAGATCAAGTCAGGAACCAGCCTCATCCGCGAGTGGCAAGGGGAAACCCACCGGGTCAGGGTCACCGATCAAGGATACGAGTACAGCGGCAAGACCTTTTCGAGCCTGTCCCAGATTGCTCGTCAGATCACGGGAACGCGCTGGTCCGGCCCTCTGTTCTTCGGCTTGCGGCAATCAACAGAACGGAGGGCTGGAGGCTAATGGGCGAAACCCGCACCGTGCATTGCGCAATTTACACCAGAAAGTCATCCGAGGAGGGCCTGGAGCAGTCGTTTAACTCTCTCCAGGCTCAACGAGAAGCTTGCGAAGCCTACATCGCCAGCCAGAAGCACGAGGGCTGGCAGACTGTTCGTGCTCACTACGATGATGGTGGTTTTTCGGGCGGGAGCATGGACCGGCCTGCCCTAAAGCAGCTGCTGGAGGACATCTCTTCCGGCAAAGTCGACACGGTCGTTGTTTATAAGGTCGATCGTCTGACCAGGTCCTTGATGGATTTCGCAAAGATCATCGAGATCTTCGACGCCAAGAAGGTGAGCTTCGTGTCGGTCACCCAGCAGTNNATGGGGGGCCGGGTGCCGCTCGGCTACGACCTGAAGGACCGCCAGCTAACGATCAACAAGGAGGAAGCGAGGTTGGTTCGCGAGATCTTCAGACAATACACGAGGTTGGGATGTGTTCGGAAGCTGAAACAATATCTGGATCGGCAGCAGATCCGGACAAAGGGGCGCCTGGATGCGCACGGCAACAAGACGGGCGGCAAGTGCTTCTCTCGCGGAGCGCTTTATCAAGTGCTCAAGAATCGCTTGTATATAGGAAAGATCAACCAC
>PLBD01000525.1 GCA_003135315.1 Acidobacteriaceae bacterium
CCCGACACGCAGGCGGCGTATTTAGTAGCCATGGCATCAGCGGAAGTGGCGCCGTTCATTGATGACATGCCGGGCGCATTCGCTCGCGCTGACCTGGTGCTGTGCCGCTCGGGCGCCAGCACAGTGGCGGAAATTGCCGCGGCGGGAAAGCCGGCAATCTTCATTCCTCTTCCCACCGCAGCCGACGATCATCAGCGGCATAACGCGGCAACCCTGTCTGCGTCCGGTGCAGCACGGTTGCTGCCTCAGTCGGAACTTTCGCCCGAGCGCCTGGTGAGCGACGTCGTTTCGCTGCTCGGCGATCGCGCAGCTCTAGACCGCATGTCGCAGGCGGCGCTCGGCTTTGCTCATCCTGACGCGGCTGCTACCATTGCCTCTCTTGCTGTACGAGTGGCTGGCGGCGCGCGGTAGCCCTNNAGCACCGCTTTAGCGGTGCAGTTATCCGGCGAGAAATCAATCGGCTTTTAGCCGCTGAGGTAATAAAGCAATCACCTCAGGCGCTAAAGCGCGATCCAATTGTGGCCAACTGAAATGCACGCCTGAAGGCGTGCTCCACCCTTGTATCCGCCATGTGTGAAGCGGTTCGAGAGTTAGCACTCCCATGTTTGCGAAGATTCAGCGGATACATTTTGTCGGCATCGGCGGCATCGGTATGAGCGGCATTGCCGAGGTGTTGCTCAACCTCGGATACAAGGTGTCCGGTTCCGACCTGCGGCACTCTCCAGTAACCGCACGGCTGAGCAGCCTGGGCGCCGGGATCTGCGAGGGCCATCGCGCAGAAAACGTTGCTGGTGCCGAAGTTGTGATTGTCAGTTCCGCGATTGTGCAGGGCAATCCTGAAGTCATTGCCGCGCACGAGCAGCACATCCCCGTGATCCAACGCGCGGAAATGCTGGCGGAACTGATGCGCCTGAAGTACGGCATNNTACGGCATCGCCATCGCCGGCATGCATGGCAAAACCACTACGACTTCGATGGTGGCGGCGGTGCTGGCGGCGGGCGGACTCGATCCCACAGTTGTCGTCGGAGGCCGCGTCGATGCCCTGGGTTCGAACGCGCGGCTGGGCAACTCGCAATATCTGGTCGCCGAGGCCGATGAGAGCGATCGCTCGTTCCTCAAGCTATCGCCGATTCTCGCCGTGGTGACCAACATCGACCGCGAGCACATGGACTGTTACCAGGACATGGAAGATGTGGAGCGGACCTTCCTCCAGTTCATGAACTCGGTGCCGTTCTACGGAATGGTCGTCGCCTGCAGCGACAACGACGATCTGCGGCGCCTGCTGGCCGGAGTGCGGCGAAGGACGGTCACCTACGGCTTGCGCGAGGACTCCGATTTTCGCATCTCCCATCTGCGTTGTGGCCCCAGCAAGGAGAGCGCGGCCTTAAGCCGCTTTCGCGTGACCTATCGCGGCAACGATCTCGGCGAGTTTGAACTGCGGGTCCCGGGCGTACACAACATCAGCAACGCCACGGCGGCGATTGCGGTGGGAATCGGGCTCGACATGCAGGTGGAGGAGATTCGGCGCGCCTTAGCCCACTTCGACGGCGTTGACCGCCGCTTTCAATTGACTGGCAGCGCCGATGGCGTGACCGTGATCGACGACTACGGACATCATCCCACGGAAATTCGAGCCACCCTGGCGGCGGCGCGGCAGTGCGGATTCCAGAAAGTGCATGTCATCTTCCAGCCGCATCGCTATACGCGAACGCAGTTGCTGCTGGATGAATTCGCTACGGCTTTTCGCGACGCCGATTCTGTGCTGGTGCTCGACATCTATGCTGCCAGTGAAACGCCGATTCCAGGCATTACCGGAGAACTATTGGCCAACCGCGTCACGGAAGACGGCGGGCAGGAAGCGCTGTATGTTTCTTCCTTCGCCGAGGCGGTGGAACTTGCGGCCGGAGCGGCGAGGCCAGGGGACATGATTCTGACTCTCGGCGCGGGAAACATCTCGCAGCTTGGGCCTCAGGTGCTGGAGCGCTTGCAGAACCGGACAACGAAGAGCGAAGGGTAACGGTCGCAGCTAATCAGACACCGAAACTTGCTAAGAGAGCTTCTACGTCACGCCGCAGGGCTGGCAGGTCAGTATGGATGACGCTCCAAACGATCTCTTTGAGAAGGCCAAAATAAGAGTGAGCGTGCTCGTCGGGGGACATTGGCGCAAACTCGACCACGAAATCAAGATCGCTGGTTTCCGCGTGAAAGTCCTCGCGAATGACCGAGCCGAATAGACCGAGGCTGAGTACACCAAATCGCAGACAGATGCGCGCGAGTTCCTCCTTGCGATCCTCGATCAGGTCAACCATAGCGATGAAATCATAACGCAATCGGGACCTTCTGCGCAGGCGCGCATTGCGCCATGAACTGCGGCCGGCAAGTTTACCTTTGTGGTTCCATCGCGTACATGCGCGCGTCCCGGCGCAAAAGCGTCTCCGCAATCCATCGCAAAACAGTTATAGTGGGCGAATAGACGACGCTGGCGCCGTCTCATTCTGTTTTCATGGCGCGCAAAAACTCATCGGTACTATTGGAAGACGAGCTGGAAGAGGCTCCGAACGGGGCCGCACGCCGCGCGCGACGCGACGAAGAGTCGCCGCTGGATGCGCGCATGCTCGACCTCGACGATGAAGCCGAGTCGCCCTTTCTGCGCGGGCAGAAACGCGTTCCCGTGCGCCGTGGAGCGCTGCCCCGCAAGGCCGCAAGCCGCGTCAAGATTATCGTTGTTGTCTTGTGCATCGGGGTTGGCGTAGCGCTGCAGGCGATTGCCTTGCAGCGATACGGGACGAGGTCGTGGCGTTTTCGGCTCGATTCCAGCGACAACATTGCCATCTCCGGAACGAGCAACGTGACCCGCGCGCAAGTCCGGAACGTGATGGCCAGCGACATCGATCGCAACGTCTTCTTTGTTCCGCTGGAGGAGCGCAAGAAGCAACTGGAGCAGATTCCGTGGGTGCAGTCAGCGTCGGTCATGCGCCTGCTGCCTAACAGGTTGAAGATCGACATCACGGAACGCACTCCCGTCGCCTTTGTCGAGGCTGGTTCGCACATCGCGCTGATCGATGCCAACGGCGTGATCATGGAGCTGACGCCGGGGCAGACAGCAAAGTATTCGTTTCCGGTTGTGGTCGGCGTCTCGGACAGCGACCCGCCTTCGACGCGCGCGGCGCGCATGAGGATTTATTCGCAACTCATGAAGGAGCTGGACTCCAGCGGGGGAAATTATTCGGCGGACATCAGCGACGTGGACCTGTCCGATCCGTACGACCTGAAGGCAACGGTCACGGACCCGCAGGGAGCGGTGCTGGTGCACCTGGGCACGTCGAATTTTCTGGAGCGCTTCAAAGTGTACGTCGCGCATGTGCAGGAGTGGCGCGCGCAGTTCCACAAGCTGGAGTCCGTGGACTTGCGTTATGACCACCAGGTAATCGTCAACCCGGATTCGCCGGGAGGTGAAGTCCCGCAGGGTGCAGCGAATTCGCCGGCCAGCGCCGCCACTGCGAAACCGCAGCCGCCGGCACAGCCCAGGAAAGCCGCGCCCAACAAAGCAACCAAGAAGCCTGCGTAAACATGGGAAGCCAAACCGAGAACCTGCTTACGGTGATTGACGTCGGTAGCGCCAAGACGTGCGTGATCGTCGCCGAAGTGAATGACTACGCGCTGCGCTATCGCGGGCATGGCATTTCCGATTCGCGCGGCATGCGCAAAGGAGTGATTGCCGACCTCGACAAAGCGGTGGACTCCATCAAACAGGCGGTGGAGGAAGCCGAGAACGTGGCGCAGGTGCCGGTGGAGCACGCCGTGGTGGGCGTGGCCGGCTCGCACGTTCGCGGCGTCAATAGCCACGGAGGCATCACTCTGGGCTCGCGCTCGCGGGAGATCAGCCGCGACGATGTTCGCCTGGCGGTGGAAAAGGCGCGCAGCATCGCCATGCCCGACGATCGCGAGGTACTGCACCTGCTGCCGCAGGAGTTCATCCTCGATGGTCAGGGCGGCGTGCGCGATCCGGCCGGGCTGATGGGAAGAAAGCTGGAAGTGCGGGTCCATATCGTCACCGGAGGAGCCACGGCGACCCAGAACGTGATCTCCGCCGTCAACCGCGCCGGCATTCACGTCAACGACACCGTGTTCGAAGCGCTGGCCTGCGCTGACTCCGTGCTGCAAACCGACGAGCGCGAGCTGGGCGTTTGCCTGGTGGACATCGGCGCGGGATCGACGGACCTGATTGTTTACTACGAGGGCGTCGTGATCCATACCGGCGCCATTCCGATCGGCGGCGACCACTTCACCAACGATGTTGGTGTCGGCTTCCAAACTCCGCTGCCCGATGCGGAAAACATTAAGAAGATGTTCGGCTGCGCCATCGTCACGCGTATTCCCGAGGGCAACGAGATCGAAGTGCCTTCGGTCGGCGATCGGCCTTCGCGACTGATGCAGCAGCGCATGCTGGGCGAGATCCTGGATCCGCGCGCGCGCGAGCTGATGGAGTTGCTGCGCGATCATCTGCGGCAAGCGGGCATTTCCGAATTGCTGGGCGCCGGGCTGGTGCTCACCGGCGGCGGCTCGCGGCTGAGCGGCCTGCTCGAAGTGGCAGAAGACATACTGCGCCGCCCGATTCGCCAGGGCTATCCGGTGCCCATCGCCAAGCTGCCGTCGCAACTGCTGGAGCCGGAATTCGGGACCGTAATCGGCATGGTGCTGTACGGACACCGGGCGAGGCAGGCACGCATGAATCTGGATCGAGGACTGGGCGCGAAGATCAAGGCCCTGTTTGCCAGGCAGGGCGTGTAGTGGTGCGGACTTTGCAAATGGATTTGTATCAGGGCACGACTTTAGTCGTGCCGAAAGCAAACGCATCCGCATTGGGGCTTTAGCCCCGGCCGATAAACCAGCGGGGTGCAGGGGCTAAATCCCAGGCACTCATTGATCCGGGGCGGCACGACTGAAGTCGTGCCCTGACACAAAGCGATAAGACGCTTGGTGGGGTGGATATGATTGAAGATTTCAACGACAAGAACCAGCCGGAAAGCGACATTCGCATTCACTTCAACGAAGAATTGCTGAACAGCGCCAAGATCAAGGTCATCGGTGTGGGCGGCGGCGGCGGCAACGCGGTCAATCGCATGATCGAGTCGCACCTCGAAGGCGTGGAGTTCGTCGTTGCCAACACCGATCTGCAGGCGCTGAAGGGATCCAAGGCGCCGGTGAAGATCCAGCTCGGCGTCAAGCTGACGAACGGCCTTGGCGCAGGCGCCAATCCCGAAGTCGGCCGCCGGGCCGCGCTGGAGGACGCCGACAAGATCATCGAAGCGCTGGAAGGCGCGGACATGGTGTTCGTGACTACGGGTCTCGGCGGCGGCACGGGCACCGGCTCTGCCCCGATCATCGCCTCGCTGGCCAGCGAAATGGGAGCGCTGACGGTCGCGGTCGTGACCAAGCCGTTCGCCTTCGAGGGCAAACGCCGCCAGAACCAGGCCGAGCGCGGGTTGCAGGAGCTGATCGACTCCGTCGATACCACCGTCGTCATCCCCAACGAGAAGCTGCT
>PLBD01000419.1 GCA_003135315.1 Acidobacteriaceae bacterium
CAAGGCATGGCAGATAGCGCACCTAACATGGTCGCCCTGGTGGAGATTCTGGCCAAGGCGGTGGTGGAAGCGCCGGACGAGGTCACGGTCGAGCCCTTCGAAGAAAACGGACAGACGGTGCTGGAGTTGGTGGTTGCCGAGGAGGACGTGGGCCGCGTCATCGGCCGCCACGGACGGACCGCGCGCAGCCTGCGGACCATCCTGCACTCGGCCAGCCTGCGCACGCGCAAACGCTATCAGTTGGAGATTCTGGAATAGCCGGCGAGTTCATCACGATCGCTCGTGTGGTGAGACCGCAGGGGCGGCGAGGCGAAGTTCTGGCAGACTTGCATACTGATTTTCCGCAACGCTTTGCCGAGCGCCGGGAGCTGTCGGGATTGGCGCCGGACGGTAGCCGTCGCGGGCTGCAATTGCAGGAGCACTGGTTTCACAAGGGCGGCGTAGTGCTGAAGTTTACCGGCGTGGATAGCATCAGCGATGCTGAGCAGCTCGCCGGCTTCGAATTGCAGGTCCCGCAAGAGCAGCGCAGCCAGCTGGAAGCAGGCTCGACGTATGTGAGCGAGATCGTTGGCTGCGATGTCTGGATCAACGGTGGTCAGCGGTTTCTGGGCCGGGTAAGCGACGTGCAGTTTGGAGCGGGGGAAGCGCCGCTATTAGTGGTGACCCTGCCAATCTGTGCGGCGCGAAGGGTAGGGCACTGCGAGACGACGACAGAACTCCTTTTGCCGTACGCCGAGGAGTTCGTGAAAAAATTTGACCTGTCGGCGAAAAGGCTGGATATGGAATTGCCTGAGGGTCTGCTGGACCTCGATGCTCCGCTAAGCAGCGAAGAGAAGCAGCGCCAGAAAACCGAAGCCGACGAAGCAAGAGCGGCCGGCGAACGACGCAAGCGCACTTGATATTGGCGTGGTCCGAATGAAGTTCGAGATCATCACGATTTTTCCGGACTTTTTTCGCGGACCGCTGGATTATGGCATCGTGCGCCGGGCGCGCGAAGCTGGGCTCATTGAAATTGGTATTCGCGACCTGCGGGCCTTCGCTCACGATCGGCATCGCACCGTAGACGACAGGCCGTTCGGCGGCGGTGAGGGCATGGTGCTCAAGCCGGAGCCGATCTTCGAATGCCTGGAGTCGCTGGGCATCGCGCCGCGCGAGGAACGCATCGGCGAGCATGGGCGCGAATCGGTTGTGCTGCTGTCGCCGCAAGGCCGGATGTTCACGCAAGCGGTGGCGCAACAGATGATGGGCCGCGAGCGTTTGGCGCTTATCTGCGGGCGCTATGAAGGCGTGGATGAGCGCGTGAGCGAGCACCTGGCCGATCGCGAAATCTCCGTCGGTGATTTCGTGCTGAGCGGCGGCGAACTGGCCGCGGCTGTCATCGTCGATACGATGACGCGGTTGGTTCCGGGAGCGCTGGGCAACGCGGCGTCGTCGCAGCAGGAGTCGTTCACGGCGAGCGCAGCGGATGCGAAGCCGAGCCTGCCCGGTGAGCCGCCGAGTTCGACGTGCGGTTCGGGCGGATTGCTGGATTATCCGCACTACACGCGGCCGGCGGAGTTTCGGGGACTGCCGGTTCCCGAGGTGCTGGTGAACGGGAACCACGATGAGATTCGCAAGTGGCGCCGCCGTTGCGCGCTGCGTAAGACGCTGCACAACCGGCCTGGTCTGTTGCACGGGGCGCAGTTGAGCCAGGAAGATCGCAAGTTGCTCGCAGAAATCGAGCAGGAGTGAGAGCGATTAGCTATTTCAAAGATGCAAATGGCCGAACAGTCGTTTGCTAAGAGCTGAATGCCAAAAGCTAGCTGCTAGTTGCTAATTGCTAGTTGCTAGTTCCGAAAGGAACACCATGTCGAATTCACAAATCATTGACCGCCTGCTTGCCAAGACGCGGCGCACCGATATCCCCGCCTTCAAGCCCGGCGACACCGTACGGGTCCACGTGAAGATCAAGGAAGGCGACAAAGAACGCTTGCAGGCCTTTGAAGGACTTGTCATTGCCCGCAGCAAGGGCGCACAGCCCAGCTTCACCGTGCGCAAGATGAGCTTCGGTCAGGGCGTCGAGCGTATCTTTCCCATCAACTCCAAAGTCATCGACAAGATCGATGTGCTGCGTTCCGCCCATGTCCGCCGAGCCAAGCTGTATTATCTGCGCGCGCTGCGTGGCAAAGCCGCCCGCCTGCGCGAAGTGGAAACCACGCGCAGCTAGAGCGAACTCAGATCGGTTGTATTGAGTGAGAAGTGTAGAGCTCGCAGAGCGAATCGCAAATCGAACTCGTCACCGAACCGCAGAGCGAGTCGCAAATCAAGTCCGCCAGGGCGGAAGCGAAGTTAGCCCAGGGCGTAAGCCCTGGGGTAACCTGCGTCTGTGAATTGGAGCCGGCTTCAGCCGGCGGCACTCTTTGCATTTTGACGGTGGCATCGCCTTACCCAGGCTCGCCCGTCACGTTGGGCCAACAGTGTTTCGGGCTAGACTTTCGCAGCCAGTTCCAGCAATCCCAACGCCATCACCATCCACAGGGCAAAGGCCACCGTGTTCAAGGTGACGCGCACCGCTCCGTTATCGATCAGCCAGTTATATTTCGCGTCCATGATGGTTCTCCTTTTGAAGTGGCTTCCGTCAACAATCTCAGTGGGCAGTTGTTGAGGACCCTGGAGTTGTCCGCGAGTGCTCTTGCACTCATCGGATCAACTTCTGCAGCTTTATACGGATGAGAAGGGAAAAGGTTCCGATAACGTAATGTGAATGCGTGGCAGGATGCAGATTGGCCGCCTCAGATGCGGGAATCCGCCGTTGCCTCACGCTGCTTAGCTTGCGGCCATTTCTCCTTTGCCAAAGTGATGCAGAATCGCCTCCGCTTGCGATCGGCTGACCACCGACGCCAACGCCGCGGCATCCGCAGCTTTCACTGCTTGCAGACTTCCAAAGTGCTCCAGAAGGCGCTTCGTCGTTCGCTCTCCGATGCCGGGAATCTCCAGCAGTTCGGTCTGGCGATCACGCATCTGGCGGCGCTTGCGGTGAAATGTGACGGCGAAACGGTGCGCCTCATCGCGCACCAACTGCACCAGGTGCAGCACCGGCGAATGCCGGTCGAGAACAACCGGGTCATCTTCCTGCCCTTGTATGTAGATGATCTCTTCGCGCTTGGCAATGGATGCCAGCGGCTGATTCACAATGCCCAGCTCCTCCAGCGCTTGCGCTGCCGCGTGCAGTTGTCCGATGCCGCCGTCGATCAGCACCAGGCTCGGCATCATCTGCTTCTCCTCCTGCACTCGTTTGTAGCGCCGCGTCACCACCTCACGCATCGAGGCGAAGTCATCGACGCCCTCGACGCTCTTGATGATGAATTTGCGGTAATCGGATTTCTTGATCTTGCCCTCTTCCCACACCACCATGGAGGCGACCGTCTCCGCACCCTGGATGTGCGAGATGTCGAAGCACTCAATACGCTTCGGCAGCTCGGGGAGCATGAGGGCATCCTGCACCGCCTCCTGGATCGCTCTTGTGGCTGGCTTCATCACGCGGAAACGCTGATCGTAGGCCTGCTTGGCGTTCTGCCCCACCAGGTCGACCAGGGATCGCTTATCCCCACGTTGTGGGACATGGATCTGCACGTGTCGCTTCTGGCCTTCAGACAGCACTTCCTCCAGCGTCGCGCGGTCTTCAAAGTCCACTGGTACATAGATTGTGTGCGGCACGTACTGCTGGTCCAGATAAACCTGCTTCAGCTCAGGATGACAATTTGCTGCAATCAAGTCTTCCGCGGTTTCCAGCAAATCAGGCAGGTCCTCCCAGAAGAACTCGCGCTTGTCGACGATCTTGCCGCGGCGCATATGAAACAGGTTTACCGCCAGCATCCCGTTTTCGTAGTGATAGCCGAAGACGTCCGCGTCATCACCTTCGACAGCCGCGATGCGCTGCTTTTGCTCCAGCAAAGCGACGGTCGAAATCAGGTCGCGATACTTCGCCGCCAGTTCGTACTGCTCGCGCTCGGCCGCTGCACTCATACGCTGCTGCAGGGAATGCGACAAGTCGGCGCCTCGGCCCTCCAGAAACAGCTTCACGTCATGTACCGCCTCGGCGTAGCGCTCCGGCGTGGTGAGCCCTTCGACGCATGGCCCCAGGCATCGCCCGATGTAGTACTGCAAACACGGCCGCGGATAATAACGGTTCAGGTCCAGCTTGCACGAGGGAATCAGAAAGTGCCGGTGGATCAGGTCGACCAGCCGATACGCCAGGCTGGTAGGAAAGTACGGCCCGAAATACAGCGAGCCATCCTTGCGCAGCCGTCGCGTCGGAAAAACTCGCGGATAGCGCTCGCCGATTGTCAGCTTGATGTAGGGATACGTCTTGTCGTCGCGCAGAAGGATGTTGTAACGCGGCTTCTTTTGCTTGATCAGGTTGTTCTCAAGCGCCAGCGCTTCCTTCTCGTTGTCGACCACAACGTAATCGAGGTCGACAGCCTCGCGCAGCAGCGTCCCGGTCTTCGCATTCGCCGCCGCACCTTCCAGAAAATACGAGCGCACTCGCGAGCGCAGGTTGTTCGCCTTGCCCACATAGATGATCTGCCCTTCGGCGTTCTTGTACAGATACACACCGGGCGACGTCGGCAGCGTTCGAATTTTCTGGTGAAGGTCCATACAGCTCTCTGATGTAAATCCATCAGTTCGGGCGCGGGTAACGGTCTGTCATCCCGAGCGCAAGCGGCCTGACTTCGCCGCCGGAGTCGAGGAGCCCGTCGCCCGTCCGCTGTTATCAACCGGTAAGAATTCTACTCTCCACGTCAGGATTATCCGGCTGCGCGGTCTAAACGCGTTATCTCAGCCCGGGCGGTTCCTCTAACCAATTGAAAACACGCGCTAAATTTCCATCTGTCTCCACGTGCTCCATGGCACCAGGCTTGCACCTGTAATCTCAGGCCAACGGGCTGATCTCTCGCCGGGGCCGACAGTTTTGCCAGGAGCCGTTTCCATGAATCGACTTTCTATATTTGCAGTGCTGGCAGCCGGCAGCCTGCTGACCGTGGGTTGCGCTACCAAGAACTACGTTCGCAACCAGACCGCTCCGGTCATCAATAATGTCAATGAATTAGATGATCAGACGGCGAAAAATACTCGCGACATCCGCGATACCGATACTCGTGCCCAGCAGAGCCTCGCGCAAGTGAATTCCAAGAGCGCGGCCGCCGACCAGAAGGCACTGGCGGCCGGACAGACCGCCGGTCAGGCCAACCAGACTGCCACGCAGGCATCGAATCGCGTGACCAGCCTCGCCGGAACGGTGGAGAACCTGGACAACTACAAGTCCGTCGCCGACACAACCGTTCTGTTCGCCTTCGACAAGGCCGAGCTGACGCGTAAGGACAAGGAGACGCTGGACGATTTCGCCGCCCGGCTTCAGGACCAGAAGCACTACATCGTCCAGGTCGAGGGCTACACCGATTCGACCGGTCCCGCCGACTACAACTATCAGCTTAGCCAACGCCGCGCCGACGCCGTCATCCAGTACCTGGCTCAGAAGTACAACGTGCCGGCGCACAAGATTTTCCTCATCGGATTGGGCAAGGACAATCCGGCGGCGCAGAATACCAGCTCAGCGGGTCGTGCCAGGAACCGCCGTGTCGATGTCCGCCTGATGGCGAACAGCCTGACCGAGTCAGCGCGAGCGAACTCTCCCAAGCAGCAACAGTCCGTGCAACAGCGATGACGTCGGGCGCAGCCGCCCGGTGCGGTCGCGCCAAGTTTCGCAAAGTCTCCTCAGCCCGGAGCCAATGGCCACCAGGCCCTTGGAGAAAAGGCCGTCCAGGAATGGGCGGCCTTTGTTCGTCGAGCCTCCCAAATTCCACGCTTGCGTCTATGATCGATACAACACCATGAGCACGAAACTGCAGCGCCTGATGCTGCGCTCCATCAACATCTGGCCGCCGTTACTTGGCGCCGGTATCCGCACGAAGTGGAGTCCCGATCGCAAGTCCGTTACGGTCGAGATGAAGCTTCGCTTCTGGAACCGCAACTATGTCGGCACGCATTATGGCGGCTCGCTCTACTCCATGACCGACCCGTTCTACATGCTGATGCTGATGGAAAGTCTTGGCCCGGATTACATCGTCTGGGACAAGGCCGCATCCATTCGTTTCCGCAAGCCGGGGAAGGGACGAGTCAAGGCGGAATTTCGCCTGACCGAGCAACAACTTGACGAGATCCGCACGGAGCTCACCACCAAGCCGAAGTACGAGCCCACGTTCCTGGTGGAGGTGAAAGACGAAGCTGGCGACGTGGTCGCCGAGGTGCAGAAAGTGCTCCACGTCCGCAAGAAATGAGCGCAGGATCAATCCGAATTATGCTGCTCTTGAAGGGACGGCCTTCAGGCCCTCCGTTAGTGCGGCAAATCAATGCGGCTTTAGCAGCTGAGACACCAGCACCGAGTCCCGAGCATGATTCTCGGGTTCACATACAATATGAGTGTGCGATTTCGGTATTTTCTTCTCGCGATACTTTGCCTCTGCCTGACCGGAGCGGCAGCTGGGCAAGACGCGTCACAGCAGGACACGTCGCCGCAAGACACGAAGCCGGTGGAACAAGTCCCGGTCGATAAGTCCGCCCCTGCACCGAAGGACAACCGCGCAAGCCCTCCGCGCACCGACAATGTTCCAGCGGGCGAAAGTTCCAGCAAGCAGACGCGGATCGACGTTTCTCCGCCTGCGAATGATACTAAGGCCCATCCTGAGGCCGCGCTGAGCGACACTGGCGTCGATGAGTTCACGCCCTACGACCCCATGAAGGCGATGAAGGCCGTCGAGATCGGCGACTTCTATTTCAAGAAGGAAAATTACAACGCTGCGATTAGCCGATATCGCGAGGCGCTGGAGTTCAAGCCCCACGACGCTGAGGCGACCTTTAAACTGGCAGAAGTGTTGAACAAAACCGGCGACACCGCCGGCGCCAAGGAGAACTACGAAGCCTATCTGAAGATTCTGCCGAAGGGGCCCTACGCCAAGAAGGCGCACGAGGCGCTCAACGCGCTGAAAGTGAAGACGGCGCAGAAGTAAGAGACAGTTTCGAGTTTCAGGTTTCGAGTTTCAAGCCGACGCGCCTGTGGATGCTGAAACTCGAAGCTGCTTCTTACTGCTTCTTCTTCACTACTAGCGACTGTCGTAGCGGCACGATCGCCCCTCGGCTGGCATCCACGCTGGCCTGATGCGCACGGGTCATCACTTCACTGCGAACATAGCTGACGAACTCGGCCATTTGGCGCTGCATTTCGTCCATGCGCTCGCGCATTTGCAATATGATCGCGATACCCGAAATATTCACGCCCAGCTCGCGCGCCAGCGACAGGATAAGCTCCAGCCGTTCCAGGTCCTCGTCAGTGTAAAGGCGCGTATTGCCTTCGGTGCGCGACGGCTTCAGCAGCCCTTCGCGCTCATAAAGGCGTAGCGTCTGGGGATGGATGCCATACATCTCCGCCACCGCGCTGATCATGTACGCGCCTTGTTTCTTACGTTTGGCCATAAATTCCTTAGCTGCGAGCCACGAGCGGCGAGCCGCGAGCTATTAGCTTTGGCTTCGCCGTATCGACATCGGACACAAGAAACCTCCCGTTAACTCTCAGCTCCCTGCGCAACTACTTAAGCAAGAAGGTGTTCCATTCGTAGTTCGTAGTTCGTAGCTAACTGCCGATTTTCTTCCACAACTCTTCCCGCGGATCTTCCGGATTCAGCTTTGCCAACTCGCGCAGAATCTCCTTCGACCGCTCGTCGCCAACCTTCGGCGTGGCTGCGTGAATCTCGATGATCTCGTCGCCGCGCTGGCCTTCCGTTACGGCGGATGGCACGCCCTTTTCCCGCAGCCGCAGCTTCTGTCCGCATTGCGTGCCCGGCGGAATTCTCAGGAGCGCGCGTCCGTCAATCGTGGGAACCTCAATCTTTGCCCCAAGCGCCGCCTCGCTGAGTGTCACCGGGACGGTCAGGTGAATGTCGTCGCCCTCGCGTTTGAAGACCGGGTGCTCGCCCGCCCGCACGATGATGTAGAGATCGCCTGCCGGCGCCCCCATGGTCCCGGCATTGCCGCGCCCGGGCAGGCGGATGCGCTGGCCGTCGCGCGTTCCCGGCTTGATGCGCACCTTCAGCGACTCGTTACGCTCCACGCGCCCTTCGCCGTGGCACACGGGACAGAGGGTGCGGTTTTTGCCGCTGCCCCCGCAGCGCTGGCACGGCACGTTGAACTTCATGCTCCCGCTCTTCTGCGTGACCTGTCCTTTACCCTTGCATTCCGGACACTGGCCGGGACTCTCAATGTAACCTTGGCCGTGGCAATTCGTACAAACTTCCAGGCGCGGAATCGTGAGCTGCATCTCTGCGCCTTTGATCGCCTGCCAGAAGCCGACGTTCACCTGGTATTCCAGATCGCTGCCTGCCTCAGGCCGTCCCATCGTCTCGCCGCGTCCGGCTCCGCCAAAGATGCCGGAAAGAATATCGCGGAATCCGCCGCCGCCCGTGCCCGCTCGCCGGCCGGCCGCGCCGGCGCCTTCGGAGAAGTCGTTGAAGTCGAAGCCCCCGAAGTCGATGGGAACCTCTTGCGTGTAGCTGCGCGGTCCACCGGCGCCCGGTCCCGGGCTGCCGCCACCGCGCGCGTAGGCCTCAGCCGTCGCCGGGTCGATGTTGTCCGAATAGAAGCCGAGCTGATCGTAGATCTTGCGCTTCTTGGGATCGCTGAGGACGTCATTCGCCTCGGAAAGCGTCTTGAACTTCTCCTCCGCAGACTTGTCCCCCGGGTTCACGTCGGGGTGATATTTGCGCGCAAGTTTGCGGAACGCCTTGCGGATGTCCTCCGCCGAGGCAGTCTTCTTCACGCCGAGAATGCCGTAGTAATCTTTGTCCTTNNGGTCGAAGGGTGCGCCGCAGTTAGCCCTTCTTAGTTCACGCCCGCCTGCCCCGTGTCGCCCATGGGGACGACGATGTTCGGGACGAACCCGAAGTCGTCACTGATCACCGGAATCGCCTTCATCCGGCCATCGGCGCCTGAGGTTACCAGATACCATCGCTCGTCTTCGCGGTTGTAACTCAACATATACGATTGGTTGTTTACTTCAAACCTCAATTGTTCCTTCGATCTGGGGAGCTCCGTCTGTTGCTTCTTGTGCGCAGGGGCGCTTGCGCGCCCCCAGCTAGTTGCTAATTGCTAGTTGCTAGTTACTTCTTGTCTTCCACATCCACATACTCGGCGTCGATCACGCCTTCGTCTTTCTTCTTCTCGCCGCCCGCGGCCTGGCCGTTTCCATCCGGAGCCGGACCGCCCGGCGGAGGCGTCTGCGCCGAAGTCGCCTTGTACATGGCTTCCGCCAGCTTGTGCGAAGCCGAAGTCAGGTTCTCGCGAGCCTTAGTCATCGCTGCCGCGTCGGTGCCTTCCAGCGCCTTCTTGGCATCGGCAAGAGCGTTCTCCACATCGCTGCGCTCCTGGCCGCTGATCTTGTCGCCATGTTCGCGCAGCATCTTCTCGATGCTGTAGACCATGCCATCAAGCTGATTGCGAGCTTCGACTTCGTCGCGCTTCGCCTTGTCTTCGGCCGCGTGCGCATCGGCGTCTTTCGCCATGCGCTCGACCTCTTCCTTGCTTAGACCGGAAGACGACGTAATCGTTATCTTCTGGTCCTTGCCCGTGGCCATGTCCTTGGCATTTACGTTCAGGATGCCGTTGGCGTCGATGTCGAACGTGACCTCGATCTGCGGAACGCCCCGTGGCGCCGGAGGCAGGCCGGTCAAGTGGAACTTGCCCAGCGTGCGATTGTCGCGCGCCATCGGGCGTTCGCCCTGCATCACGTGTACCTCTACCGAGGTCTGGCTGTCCGCCGCGGTCGAAAACGTCTCGCTCTTGCGCGTCGGAATGGTGGTGTTGCGCTCGATCAG
>PLBD01000025.1 GCA_003135315.1 Acidobacteriaceae bacterium
GTGATGGCCGCCGTCAACGTGGTCTTGCCATGATCGATGTGCCCGATCGTTCCAACGTTTACGTGCGGCTTGCTGCGGTCAAATTTCTCTTTCGCCATTGGAGCTCCGTATCTCTTGCAGGGGCTAAAGCCCCGATATCTATTGCTACCTGTTCGGCACGGCTGAAGCCGTGCCCTGTTACAAATCGTTTCTTACGGCGCAGCTGAAGCTGCACCCCTTCAAAATCTACTTCGTACCCGCCGGGCTCTTGCCCTGCACCTTGGCCACAATCTCTTCAGCCACCGCACGCGGCGCTTCTTCGTAGCGCGAGAAGTGCATGCTGAAGGTCGCGCGGCCTTGGGTGTTCGAGCGCATGTTGGTCGCATAGCCAAACATCTCGGCCAGCGGAACCATCGCCTTGATCACCTGCGATCCAGCACGATGCTCGATGCCTTCAATGCGTCCGCGGCGGCTGCTCAGGTCGCCAATGATGACGCCCATGTACTCTTCCGGCACAACCACTTCCACCGACATCACCGGCTCCAGCAGAACCGGGCTGGCCTTGCGTGCCGCTTCCTTGAACGCCATCGAACCGGCGATCTTGAAGGCCATTTCGTTGGAATCGACATCGTGATAGCTGCCGTCATAGAGCGTGGCCTTCACGTCCACCATTTCGTAGCCGGCCAACACGCCGCCTTCCATGGCTTCCTTAATGCCCTGATCGACCGGCTTAATGAATTCCTTCGGAATCACGCCGCCCACAACTTCGTTAACGAACTCGTATCCCTTGCCCGGCTCGTTCGGCTCCAGCCGGATGCGCACGTGACCGTACTGGCCGCTGCCGCCGGTCTGGCGAAT
Organism: Acidobacteriaceae bacterium; assembly: GCA_003135315.1. GTDB lineage: Bacteria > Acidobacteriota > Terriglobia > Terriglobales > Acidobacteriaceae > Bog-257. The sequence goes on from PLBD01000025.1 coordinate 838, forward strand.
GTACTTGCCTTCGGCCTGCGACTGCTTGCGAATGGTCTCGCGATAGGCCACCTGCGGCTTGCCGACGTTGGCCTGCACGTTGAACTCGCGCATCATGCGGTCCACGAGGATCTCTAGGTGGAGCTCGCCCATGCCGCTGATGATGGTCTGTCCGCTGTCGGGATCGGTGTTGACTTTGAAGGTGGGATCTTCCTGCGCCAGCTTGCCCAGCGCTACGCCCATCTTTTCCTGATCGCCCTTGGTCTTGGGCTCAACCGCAACCGAAATCACCGGCGCCGGGAACTCAATGGACTCCAGAATGATCGGATGGTTCTCGTCGCAAATCGTGTCGCCAGTGGTAATGTGCCTGAGTCCGACGCAAGCGCAGATGTCGCCGGCGTAAATCTCGCTAATATCTTCACGCTTGTTGGCGTGCATCTTCAGCAGACGGCCAATTCGCTCGGAACGCGCACGTCCGCTGATGTGCACACTGTCACCCTGCTTCAAGTGGCCCGAGTACACGCGAATGAAAGTGAGCTGCCCGACAAACGAGTCGCTCATGATCTTGAACGCCAGCGCCGAGAACGGAGCCTTATCTTCGGCCGGCCGTACTTCTTCTGCGCCCGTGTCGGGGTTCAAACCTTTGACCGGAGGAACATCCAGCGGCGACGGCAGATAGTCCACCACGGCGTCGAGCATCGGCTGAATGCCTTTGTTCTTGAAGGCCGTGCCGCAGATCACCGGGAAGACTTTCATCTTCAGCGTGGCCCGGCGCAATGCAGCTTTCAGCTCAGCTTCGCCGATGGTCTCGCCTTCGATGTACTTGTGCATCAGCTCGTCCTGATCGTCGTTTTCCACGACCGTCTCGACGAGGATCTGATGGTAGGCCTGCGCCTTCTTCTTCAACTCTTCGGGAATCTCATCGACCTCGTACTCGGCGCCCATGCTTTCGTCGTTCCACACGATCGCCTTCATCGTCATAAGGTCGATAACACCCTTGAACTTGTCTTCCTGGCCAATCGGCAACTGAATCGCGACGGGGCGCGCGTTCAAACGCTTGCGGATGGTGTCGACGGCGTGCTCGAAGTCCGCGCCCATCTTGTCCATCTTGTTGATGAAGCAAATGCGCGGGACACCATATTTATCGGCCTGCCGCCACACGGTCTCCGATTGCGGCTCAACGCCATGCACCGCGTCGAACACGGCGCAAGCGCCATCCAGCACGCGCAGCGAGCGCTCGACTTCGGCGGTGAAGTCCACGTGGCCCGGCGTGTCGATGATATTGATGCGAATGTCCTTCCAGACGCAGGTCGTCGCGGCCGACGTGATGGTGATGCCGCGCTCCTGCTCCTGCGCCATCCAGTCCATCGTCGCAGTGCCTTCATGGACCTCGCCAATACGGTGCGTGCGTCCTGTATAGAACAGGATGCGCTCCGTGGTGGTGGTCTTACCGGCATCGATGTGGGCCATGATGCCGATGTTCCTGCAACGATCTAATGGGACCTGTCTGGGCACAATCTTTTCCGTTTCTTGCTAGGCGACCTTGGTCGCGTTGAATCTGCTCTTACCAGCGATAATGCGCGAAGGCCTTGTTGGCCTCGGCCATGCGGTGCACATCTTCCTTCTTCTTGATGGCTGCACCCTTGCCATTGGCCGCGTCGAGCAACTCATTCGTCAGCTTGTCGACCATGCCTTTTTCACCGCGGCTGCGGCTGTACTGCAAAATCCAGCGGATCGCCAGCGACGTGCGGCGGTCGGCGTTGACCTCGATCGGAACCTGGTAGTTGGCGCCGCCCACGCGGCGGGTCTTCACTTCCAGCACCGGCTTGGCGTTCTCCACTGCCTTCTTGAACAGCTTGATAGCCTCGTCGCCGCCCTTTTCCTCGAGCTTCTTCATGGCGTTGTAGAAGATCGACTGGGCGGTGCTCTTCTTGCCGTCCCACATCATGGAGTTCACAAACTTATTGACCAGCGTGGACTCGTAAACCGGGTCCGCCAGGGGTTCACGCTTTGCGATATGTCCTTTTCTAGGCATAAATCCTCAACTAGGCCTTCGGCCTCTTGGCTCCGTACTTGGAACGGCTCTGCTTGCGATTGGCGACGCCCACGGAGTCCAGCGTGCCCCGCACCACGTGATACCGCACACCCGGCAAGTCCTTCACGCGGCCGCCGCGGATCAACACAATCGAGTGCTCCTGCAGGTTATGGCCGACACCGGGAATGTAGGTCGTCACCTCGATGCCGTTGGTCAGCCGCACGCGCGCGACCTTGCGCAGCGCCGAGTTCGGCTTCTTGGGCGTCTGGGTATAGACGCGAGTGCAAACCCCGCGCTTCTGCGGGCACGACTGCAGCGCCGGGCTGGCCGTCTTGTAGTTCGGCGCCGTCCGGCCTTTCCGCACCAGTTGGTTAAAAGTAGGCACTCTTGGCAACTCCTTTGTTTCTTCAGCCAGCCCTTCGACTGGCAGCTACTGCATTGGCGGCACAAAGCCGCAAAACTGCGCCCGCCCGGCAGCCACATCAGCAGCCTTAGCCGTGGCGCACAACTTTGTCCCCATTTTGGGGCTGGGCAAGCAGTTCACGTGGCCACAGGCCACTTTGCCCATGCTTCCCCAGCGCCTAGCCGGGGAAAGTTGGTTTCCGATCAGGTTAGGCTTACGACGGTGGCGCCGTGGTCGTCCCGCA
>PLBD01000190.1 GCA_003135315.1 Acidobacteriaceae bacterium
GTTGTCGCCCAGGAAGAGCCACTGTTGCAGAATCCCGCCCGGCGTCAGGTGCTCTCTGATCTGCATGTAGAACTCCCGCGAATACAGCAGGCTGGAACCGGCTGCGTCGGTTGGCGGCGGCGGGTCGATGATGATGGCGTCGAATTTTTCCGCTGAGCGGTCGAGGAAGCGCCTGCCATCGTCGATCACCACGTGGGCCTGTGGCGATGCCAGCAGCGTGCCGCCATCGGGATGGTAGTAGGTGAACAGTTTCGGAACGCTGGGCACCAGTTCCACCGCGGTCACGGGAATTCCCCACGACATGGCGGAGCGAAACGTCGTACCCATGCCAAAGCATATGATCAGCGCATTGCGTGGCGGCCGCGCCAGATGGGCGAGAGTGAAGTGCGCCATCATCTTGGTCAATGGCGACAACGCGGTCATTCCAACTCCATTGACAAAGAGTTGCTTGTTCCCGTCCTGGCTGGAGGCGGCAATCACCGTGGCTGTGCTGTCACGCAGAATGATCGCGCCGGGATAGCGGGCTTCATAATCCCTGGTGAAGAAAAACAACGTCAGCGATGCGATCAGCAGCCCGGCGGTGGCAGCGGTCTGGAGCCCTCCGACTTCCCGTTGCCTCCCGCCGAACATGGCCATGCCGAACCAGGGCAGAACCAGCAGCAGCATCGACGCGCTCTCGCCGAACCAGGGAAGCAGCACAAATCCTGCCAGCAGCGGCCCTGCAATGCAGCCAACCACATTGACGGCGTAGGCACGTCCGGCGCGATCGGGATCGCCGCCTGACCAGCGGTCCACCAACATGGGAGTCAAGAATCCCACGACCGCGGCGAGGGGTGCCACCCCAAGAATGACTCTCGCAGTGGAGGTCAAGTGAAGGCGGACGTCAGCCGTTAGCAAGGGCAGCAAGCCAAGGAATGCCAGCGACACCCAAACCAGCCGCGACTCGCTCCCTTGCGAGTGGCGGCTCCAGATGCGGTATACCTTCGAGCCAACGAACGTCGCCGCCAAGTAAGTGGCCAGAATTTTGGCAAGGGAATATACCAGCGGGCCGATGAAAAACGTATACAGGCGAATCCAAATCACCTCCATGCCCATCGTGGTCAAGCCGGTGGTGAAAAGTAAGAAAAGGGCCGCGTTGCCTCCCGTGGAGACGATTGCTGGATTCGCAGCGGCTGGCGACGCCGTAGCAGTGGACGCAGTGCGTGCAGTCCGCTCCAAGCTGAGGACCAGGGCCGAGACGCAAATCAACCCATTCAGAATGGCAACAGTACGAAGTGTGCCGTGGAAGCCATAGATTTCGACAAGGGCGGGAGCAATTGACGCGCCGGCAACAGCCCCAATCACGTTTGCGAGATAAAGAAAGCTGAAGGAGCGATGTGACTCATGCCGTGCGTCACGGCGTATCGCGAACATCGCCACCGGTATGGTTGCGCCCATGCAGGCGCACCACGGAATCAGGGTCAGAGCCAGCCAGGCGCCCGACATCAGATAGTAGCTTCCTGATGAGATCGAAACCGCGCCTGCGATCCGCTCCAGCCAACGGCTTCCCCATGCGAATTCCAGCGGCACGGTCAAGGCAGACATGCCGACGAGAAGCTCGATAACGCCGTAAAGCCGAAGCACGGGAAACTTGATGCGATCGCCGTAGCGCCGGGTCGCCCGGCCGGCAATCCACGAGCCTGCTCCCAGACCTGCCATGAAGACCGAGAGCACGATGGACACGAGCGCCGTGGTCACGCCGAACTTTGCCATGGCCAGCCGCAGCCACACTAGTTCGTAAACAATGCTGCATAGCCCGGATAGAAAGAAGAAGATGGCAAACCAAGACATGTTTGGACCGCAGGGAATGATGAAAGAGTGCAGCCCAGTCTACAGGCCCGCAGCGTGAAACCACAAAGGTGAATCGCAACGAATTGCACGCCAGGGACGGTCGTGCCGCCCCTGGAAGCTATGAGGAAAAGCGCGCGCCGACTGCCTTCAACGTTGCAGTAAATCGACAAAACAAAACGGGGCGTCATCTGCTTGACGCCCCGGTGACGAGTTCGACGTTCGGCCCTAGTGCTGATTGCTGATAGTCGCAGTCGTCCCGTCGAACTTTGTGAGTTGGACGGTGAACGGCTCGTTGTAGCTCCTGGCGCGATCCTGCAAAACGCTGAGCCCAACCTGCTCGCCCAACAGAAGCGACCAGTAGCTGGAACTGCGGAAGTGGATCCCGGCGTGAATGCCGTGGCCAAACGAAATGTTCCAGCCGAGCTTGGCCAGTTCTCCATTGATGGTGAGGCTGTCGCGATCAGAACCCGTGTAAGGAACCAGCGAGAGACCGTCCTCGCTCGGCACCATGACGTCCGATCCTGCCGCCTGGAGCAGCGGCCTGATCGTTCGACTTCCGTCGTAGAAGAACTTGATCGCTGCGATGCACGCGCCGCCAACCGTTCCGTGCCCCGTGGGATAGCAAGGATGGGTCGGTGAGCCCTCCGTGTATGCCTGCGGCAACAGGTAACTGCCGTACTGCGAGTTGATGATGGGCAGCACCGCTGAAGTGAGCACGTCGTGGTGCAGCGCCGCTGCCGCCTGAGGCATGGGATTCTGGTGAGTGAGGTTGGCCTGCACTAGGGCGCCGTATTCCTCAGGTCGCATGCGCAGGTCGACAATCCACTTGTGGAACCAGGCGGCCTTCAATGCCCTGGTAGCCATCTCGGCTACAGTACATGCCGCATCCGGCGCGCCGAAGGTACCGAAGCCGTGCTCGGTTCGCGAACCAATATAGGGATTGCCCGGATTGAACGGCGCATGGATGGCGGCGAGAACCATGAACGCCGTGAAGTACGCCTGGTAGGGCACGTCCACGTGGGTGTAAGCAGCCAGGTCTCTGCCCATTCGCAGGTAGCGGTAGGTCGGGTCAAAAGACAGGCTGCCACTCGGCGGCTGACCGTTCTGAACGTTCAGGTACTCAGTGGGATCGGTCATGAAGTCCGCTCCGCCTTCGCCCACCGACAAGAAACGCTGAAACTGCTGAGTCAGCAGTTGCGCACCAAAGAACGTTGGCTGAATCATGAATTGCGAGACGTACGGACCCTGAACCGGACCGTCGCCGGCAATAATCTGCCCGCGGAATAGATTTTGCGAAGTGACCGGGTAGGGAAACTCGTAGTTGTGATTTCCACTGATGTAGGACATGTTGTTCAGGTCGGCACAGGCCTGAACCACCAGCGAACTTGTCCCATAGTCGGTGAAGTTCACGTCGCGCATCAGCGCGGCCCAGTAGTGCTCAACCTGTTCGGCCGCGGTCTGCGCGCTGGCTACACTCGGCGCAGGTGGAATGACGGTAGCGTGGGAGTCGAGGCCTTCCAGGTCGAATGCCAGCGAGCCCTGCGGGCCGTTCAAGGCCGAGGTAGAATTCGCGCCGCCCGGATTTCCCACCAGGATGTTCTGGAAATCGGAGAACCGACCTGTCTGCAAGGCATGGAGCATGCTCTGGTAAGAGGAATAAACCGGTATGCCGAGATACTGGTGCTGCAGGCACTTGCTATAGTTGCCGCTGTAGTCCGTGAAACGCTGCGAATCGCCGTTGTCCGGCTGTTCGCCAACATCAATCTCTTCCTTGCGGGCGGTGTCCTGGCGGTAGTTGTAACTATCCCTGGCACGGCGGCCAGAACCATACTGCACGACCGCGGCTTCAGCCTCCCCGTGCTTTCCCTCAATCAGCGGTTCGAATGGAATGGCAGCCAGTGCCACTGCTGCGGCGCCGCCGATACCGACTTGGCCCAGGAAGGAGCGTCGACTGGTACCCGGCGGGTTTGCGCCCGTGAGTTTCCGACGCTCTTCCTCTTTGCGTTGAGTGTCATGGTCGCCAACGGGCAGAATACCTTCAGAACTTCCCTGCGGATCCTTCATAACTGCTCCTTTCGAGAAAATGGGACGAGCATCCTGACAGGGTTCCACTCGCTGGGCTGGCGAAGTCCGCCCTCCCCAGAACGCGGACAACCACGATCGCGCGGCGTATTACGCGACGGCGGAGAGAAGGCACAATCGCTTCGGATTTCGCGAGTGGTCGAGTTCAAGGCCCGAGTTTGTGTGGCCGAGATTCTATGAAGCGATAGTCGCGGGGTCAAGAAGAATCGGCTGGCACTGGAGTGCCGGATTCCATTGTGGGAAAACGCAGGATCGGGGGGTTGTCGTGTGGAAAAGAAAGCGGCACAGCCGACGGCTGTGCCGTTCGTCAGATGCGGGTGTTTACTTCGAGGCTGCCACCTTCGCCGGCTCGGCGATGCGCTTCGCCACCTTGAAGGTCAGTTTGTGTTGCTTCTTGTCGGCGTCGACGGTTACGTGATCGCCGTGCAGCACCTCGCCGTCGAGGATCTTCATGGCCAGCGGGTCCTGCACGATGCGCTGGATGGCCCGCTTCAGCGGACGCGCGCCGTAGTTCGGATCATAGCCTTCGGTAAAGACCAACTCCTTGGCCGCCGGCGTCAGCTCCAGCGAGATCTTGCGATCGGCCAGCAGCTTCCGAAGGTCCTCCAGCCGCAGATCGACGATCTTCACCAACTGCTCCTTGCCCAGCGGGTTGAAGATCACGATGTCGTCCACGCGATTGAGGAACTCAGGCTTGAAGTGCGCACGCAGCGCCTCCATCACCTGCTTGTGCGCCTCGGTTATCTGCTCGCCATCGTGATGTACGCCCAGGTCCTGCAAATATACCGATCCGATGTTCGAGGTCATGATGAGGATCGTGTTCTTGAAACTGACATGGCGTCCCTTGCCGTCGGTGAGACGGCCGTCGTCCATGATCTGGAGGAAGATGTTGAACACGTCGGGATGCGCCTTCTCGATCTCGTCGAAGAGCACGACCGCATACGGGCGCCGGCGCACGGCTTCGGTCAACTGGCCGCCCTCGTCGTAGCCCGCGTATCCCGGCGGCGCGCCGATCAAGCGAGCCACGGCATGTTTTTCCATATACTCGCTCATGTCGATGCGCACCA
>PLBD01000368.1 GCA_003135315.1 Acidobacteriaceae bacterium
AAGGTCTGGACGGATGACTTTTCGAGCGTCATAAGTGTCTTCAAATGGAAGTGAACCTGGCTTCCGCCAAGTGGTCCAAACACAGTCGCGGCGTTAATCAGGTTCGTATCACTTTGGTAACAGAAACGACCCGACATGAGGTTGGCGGCCCACCGTAGTGCGTCCAGATTGGAATCGTCCCGTTGATGAAACGCCCCAAAGCAGGTAGGCTCCTTAGTGGGTGCGGCTTTGGTGATTGTCTATCAGTCATTGCATCCGTGACTTCCAGCAGTTAGCTTCTCGATGCACGAGTTCGTGGCATTCGGCGCACAGCGTTATCAGATTCTGTTCCTCATCGCCGCCCGAGTGGCTGCGCTATTTGAGGTGATGTACTTGTAGGTGCTGCATGCTCCCGCAGAACTGGCAGCGCCAGCCGTCGCGCTCCAGCACTTGCCGGTGCAGTTTGCGGTAGCTGGCCGCCTCCAGCCGGATTCGTGCGCTCTTGAGGCGAATCGCGTTCATGAAGCTTTCTGGTTGAGCCCTGACAGAAAGACTTCCCGTTGGGGGACGGGCAGGAACTTGTAGTACCGCGAGATCGATTGCAGCAGGAGCTCCGGGTTGCCACTGTCGATCGCGGCCCCGGCGAGGAAGTCGGCACAGATCATCTCCAGGCAGTAGCCGCGAGACTTGTCCGACCCCAGCATCAGGGCCGCAGTCTCGATTGCCTGCTCGATGACCGGGATCTGGCTCCTATAGACCTTGAAGAAGATAAGCTCCGATGGCTCGTTGTCCTTGCCCGTCAGCTCCTTCTCCACTTCCCGCTGGAACTCGGCCTTGGGCATGTGCCGGGCCTTGTGCAACCAGGTTGCACTTTCGAACCGCTGACCCTGCTGCCGTGCCAGCTTGGCCAACTCCAGCCCCTTCGTCCATCCCACCTGTTTCAGCTCCTTGCGCACCTGCGGTGGAAGCTGTTCGTGAATCGACATCAGGTAGTAGGCCTTCCTCCTGGACTCCGGGAACCTCCGCTCCAGAAACTCATCGAACGACTTCAGGTTCTCCAGCCGCCAGTACTGGCCGGCCCGCACCTCGCACAGGCACTTGCCCAGTTCCACAAACCTGGTATCGCGCTCGTTCTCATGCCGTACCTCCCAGGCCAGGATCTCGTCGATCCGGCTCAGCACTGCCTGGGCCCGGCGGCGATTCAGCTTAGGCGGCATAGGCGGACTCTTAGTAAGCAAGTTCGTCAAACAGACCAAGATCAGCTCCCGGCTTGCGGATCAGCCCAGCCTCTACCAGATCGCGCTGGTCGAGGCAGAGCCCGAGGAAGGGACAGGTGGTACACGGGTTCTGGGGAAAGCGAATGCCGCTGTGCGGCAGGAACAGTCCCGACTCGATCCTGCGGACGGTGTCGTCGACCAGGGTCTCGAACTCCTGCCGTTGTTGATCAGTGATGCTGGCCCGCAGGTACTGGACTTCCACGGTGCGCTTGCGGACGAAAACGACCTGCGCGACGTCGTTGATGCTGGTCATCCAGGAATAGCAGACCAGCTGCGGATCAAGGGCCGCTAAGCCCATGGGTTCCTCGGGATAGCGGGCAGAGGCAGTCTTCCACTCCAGCACACAGGGAGTGCCGTCCAGTTCGCCGACGGCATCGACAAAGGCGACAAAGCTGTTGCCAGAACTCAGCCTGCGGGTGAAGCGGACCTGTTGATGGCTGAGGGGCTGATGAATCTCGACGCGCCCGTCTTGTATGAAGCGCTCTAGCAACTGAACGCCTTGCCGGAACATGTGGTCCCAGGTGTCGTTACCCGAGTAGGCCAGCTCCAGGTCCTTGCACGGCTCCCACTGCTCAAACAGCACGGCCGCGGGATCTTCGTGACGGAACAGAGCCGCCACCGCCTGCTCGAAGCAGCGGCCGAAAAGCATGGCAGCGCGAACGTCTTTCTCCTGCCAGCCATCGAGATAGCGATGGCGGTAGCGGCGAGGGCAGGTCAAGTACTGGGAGATCTGGGTGTAGCTGTAGTTCATCACGAGACCCTCACCTTCCGGTCCTTCCGCGATTCCTTACCGTTGCCAGCGGGCGGGATGCGGACCGATGTCGACAGTTCTTCCCACTGGCTGGCGGGGGCGAAGCCGTCAAAGTTCACCAGCGAGATGCCATTGATCACGGTGTGGCTGATCTTCACGACCCCGACCAAGCCGCGCAGGGCGCGTTCGTCGATCTCGTCCTGGCTCAACAGTTCGGGGTCATAGAGGAAATCCCGCAGGAACCAGCCCAGCTTCCACATCGCCTTTGGGGTGCAGTAGAGCCGGCTGACGAGTGAGCGCCCGGCAAAGGGCTTGGGCTCCAGAACGGAGAGCCGGAGCAGATAGAAGCGTTTCTGAGCTTGCCAGCGATGCTGCGCACCGTCGAGCCGGACCAGAAATACGCCGTCGGGAACCTCGGATTGCGAATCACGGGCGGTATCGGAGAGTCCGGGAACATGCTGTTTCATCCCGCCACCTCCTGGATCGGGGGAGCGTAGCTGTTGAGCTGACAGAGCAGGGCGCTGCGGTCTTTCCTGGCCGCCTCGGCAAGCTGCTGGACGAAGCTTTCGACCTGCTCACGAGTGGCGTCTTTGAGGGCTTTGGTGCCGCAGAAGTCGACGGCATAGGCTTTCACCAGCTCGGGGTCGAGCCGGTGCTGACGGATGATCTGGCAGAGCCGGTCGCGGACCTTGGGACCGGAACCATTGCCACTGCCGTTTCCGTTCGCATTCTTCGGCGGAAACTTCTGTGCATCGGGAGCCGGCCGCATCGGACCGGGATTGGAGCCGATCTCCTCAACCGAGCAGATACCGATGCCATACGCCTTGCGCAGAGCGCGATTGACGGCACGGGTTTCGGCTATCCGCATCTCAGCGCCGCGGACTAGGAGAGAAACGTTAGAAGGGTCGGCGTCGCCGTAGCCGACGAAGCCTGCGGAATCCTTGGACGGATACACCGTCGCCTTAAGGACGAAACGACTGGCTGCGGAATCACACAGCGAATCGACGGCCTCCACATGGATACCGCGACATCTTTTGCGACGCGCCAGTCGAACCAGTCCGGTGTGAGTTACAAACCAGCCATTCTCAAGCTGGATCACATCGCCACTGGCGAAAGAGAAGCTGAATTGTCTGGTGAGCTCTCTTAGCGCCTGGACCCGAGCCCGGTTGATGTTGGGATAGAGCTTCTTGACCAGGGAGGTATTGTGGCGTATTAGCTGGAGGTTGTTGTGGTGAAGATTCTTGGCAGACATTGAGGCACCTCGTTAACATCGATGAATCTCTTTCGACAATTGCGGCTTCGGCTATGCGCATGCGATAAACGGACATTCCGTTACCGTCGGGAATGCGTTTAGATACTAAAATATTACTATAAAGACTCAAATGTCAAGTAATAAGAATAAAGATCTCGCTCCAGACCTAAAGTCGATTGGCCGACGAATCCGGGAGATTCGAGGTTTCGACCACACACAGCGGGAATTTGGAAAAATACTCGGGATAGGCCAGACGCAGCTAAGTAAATATGAGAAGGGACTGAGTGCGCCCACGCTGGAGCTGCTGCTGAAACTGAAGACTTATTCTGGCCGCAGCCTCGACTGGATTGTCACGGGCGTAGAGGGGGAATGATTCTTGCATCTTCCACAATGGCCTATGCTGAACAATCAGCGTAACCACGATGGGCCGGAGTTGAAAGCGTGCTCCTCCCCGAGGCGTGTTTGCCACAACTGCCGGCGCGACATCTGCTCTTCCCCGCGGTGACTCTGCGACCTCCGCCGCGCTGATGCTCGCACCTTATGGCTTCAGAACTTTACACACTTCGACCTGTCCAATCGCAGTAATCTCAATCAACTTGTTGAGCAGGAAGTCCGGATCGCCTGAGTCCTGGACGTGCTCGATGGCAGGCTTTAGGCGGTCCCACTGTTCGGTCCGGCTCAGGCCGCTCTCGCGCAAGATAAGCCGGGATGCACTTCCACATCGAGGAGTTCGACGAAGTCTCGCACGTTCGTGGTCACCACCCCGAAATCGTGATCCAGAGCATATTGCCATATTTCACGGTCACCTCGACCGGCTAACCCGACGTGCGTCACGGATTGCGCATAGATCCCAAGGTCGGCTAATCTGCCTACCAATGCCGGCGAGATAGGCTCATCCAGCAACAGACCTCACGGGGTGCGTTGGAGCTTGCTGTGCGGCTAATACGATCTCGTGGGTGAAAGCCGCTTCCCTCAGAGGCGCCGTGGCCTGCGCCAGCCACTCGGACGAAACGATGGTGTGTAGAGCTTCGATCGAGAATTCAGGATGACTCGGGCCACGGATTGACGGTAGCTAGAAATGATCGCCGCTTAAGGGCAGAACCGCGAAATCGGGAGCGCGCCAAAGGTATGTCTGCGGATTCCCTGTTCACACGGCTCGTTGACAATCAAATTAGGGGGAGGGCAGGCGGGGGACGGCTGCCCTCCCCGTCGTTCTGATAACCGGAAGCGGAAGCCGCCAGCGACTTCGCTGGGCTGCTGGCACCGGTGCGCGCCGGGGCGGAAGTCGTGATCGAGAGTGGCAAGCTGCCCCTGTCGGTGATCCATGCGCCCATCCCGCCGCGCCGGTCCATCCCGGAGTGCATCGCGTTGCTAGCCGAGGACTCGCCGGCGACCATCGACGCTGACTTCGCCAGGGATGTGGAGGCAGTAGTAGAGAGTCATCGCAAGCCACGTGAACCGCCCTCTGGAGACTAATCCTCGATTCCTTTGGGCTCACGTGGCTCGATCACCTTGAGCCCTCTTATTTGGGTCAAGTGACGTTTGTTGAATGTGGCTACGTGACTGCCGCGCTCTAAAGCCGTTGCTGCGACGATGAGGTCGTAGAAGCCAATCATCTTGCCGGAGGACTCCGAGGCAGCCCAAATGCGAGCATGCTCATACGCGGTCTGCTCGGTATAGGCAATGATGGGCAGCGCCGCCAAAACATTGCGTAGATAATGCTCGCGCTTGGTCTTGTGTGATCCGGTAGCTCGTTCCACTCCATGCCAAAGTTCTGCAACCGTGATGGCCGCGATTTCAAATTGATCGTTCGGGCGCGACGCTACCCAGTTCTTGAGGTCGAAGGTCCCTTTTTCGCCGCGAATAACAACGTCAGCGTTAAGAATTATCGCCATTTGTCACCCGGAGCTCCGAGGGTTTTGCGGGCGGCCTGCAAATCACGACGCCATGCCTTGGCTTCGTCCTCCGGCAACTGGGTTTGGCCCAAAACCAGGGCCAAGTCCCGTCCGGAACAAGTCTTTCCCTCTTCCGGCACCAGTCGAGCAACGGGAGAGCCATTCCTAAGCAGTACAAACGTTACGTTTTGATAGTAGGCGCGGTTGACGCAATCGGCAAAATTTCGCGCCGCCTCGGTCACGCTAATGGCAGTGGGCTTCATATAATAAGATTATCAGATTTTACTCAACTTGATCATCCCAGCGACAATGGGGGCCGACGCTGGCGTTCTCCGGATGCTCCCTAGACCATGCCAATTGTCATCGCCGGTGACATGGAAAGGATCGATTCCACAAGCAGGATTCAACCCCTAAGAGAACATTCTGAGCCCGGCCACGGTGGGAGACCTCGGCCTACGGTGGAGTTCCGCAACGGGTGCCGCGATTTCTTCTTCGCCGGCGGTCGCCAACGGCTTGGTGTATGTCGGCTCGAATAACGGGAACCTATACGCGTTGAATGCGCCCAGCGGAGCTCTACTCTGGCAATACACGACCGGTGGTACCGTTGGGTCGTCACCCGTGGTCGCCAACGGCGCGGTGTTAGTCGGGTCGGATGATCACTACGTCTACGCGCTCAACGCCAGCACCGGAGCGCTCATCTGGAATCTGACTGGGAACAGTGTGGCTTCTTCCCCAACCGTGGTTAACGCCATCGTCTACGTTGGCTCGGAAGACGGAAATCTGTACGCCTTGGATGTCGGCACGGGAGCACTCGTGTGGCAGTACGCGACAGGGAGTGCTATTGATTCTTCGCCGGCAGTGGCCAACGGTGTGGTGTACTGCGCAAATCCGGTTTTGCCGGGGCGCAGATGGGCGGAGATCACTGATTCGGGTCCAACCCAAGATCGCCAAAAAACGAACGTCACCGCGTTGCGGAAAGTAATCTTGACA
>PLBD01000611.1 GCA_003135315.1 Acidobacteriaceae bacterium
AGCTTCCCCTCGTTGGCGACATATAAAGGGTCGAGTCCCAGCAATTCGCACGCTCCGCGAACTTCTTCGCAGATGGGTACCGAACTTTCTTCCACTTCGATTCCGACCTGAGACTGTTGCGCGATTTCATTCAGTGCGCTGGACACGCCGCCACGCGTCGGGTCACGCATGCAACGAATCTCGCCACTGGCTGCGAGCATGTCGGCCACCAGAGTATGCAAAGCGGCGCTGTCGCTCTGGATCTGGGTTTCGAATTCCAACCCCTCGCGCTGCGCCAGAATTGCGATGCCATGATCGCCAATAGACCCGCTGAGAAGGACTCTGTCGCCGGGACGGGCGCGGTTCGAAGAAAGGTCGACTCCTTCGGGCACAACTCCGATTCCGGTCGTGTTAATGAAAACGCCGTCGCCTTTGCCCTTCTCGACAACTTTGGTGTCGCCGGTGACAACTTCCACCCCTGCTGCCGCCGCAGCTTGTTGCATCGAATTCACAATGCGCTGCAGTTCCGCAATCGAAAAGCCTTCTTCGATAATGAACGCGGCGCTTAGAAACAGCGGTGTCGCCCCGCCCATCGCCAAATCGTTCACGGTCCCGTGAACAGCGAGAGAGCCGATGTCTCCTCCGGGGAAGAACAATGGTTTTACGACGAATGAATCGGTGGTGATGGCCAGACGCTGGCCGTTTACGTTCACAATCGCCTGGTCGTCGAGACGCGCGAGCGCCGGGTTCTGCAACGCGGGCAGGAAGACATCGCGGATCAACTCGGCGCTCAGTTTACCGCCGCTGCCATGGCCGAGCAGGACGGTATCTTTGGCGGCGAGGGGTACTGGGCAGTTGAGTTCGGCGATGGTCTTCGTGGACAGAGGCTCTCCTATTTTGCGACTGGATGACGCCGATAGTGGTAATAGGCCGCGCAGGCGCCCTCCGCGGAAACCATGGGCGCACCCAACGGGTTCTCCGGCGTGCAGCGCATGCCAAACGCGGGGCAGTCCGGCGGCTTTTTCAACCCTTGCAATACCTGGGCGCTGATGCACTCGGCAGGTTCGTCGATTGTAATGTCGTGTAAGTCGAAGATCCGGTCGGCGTCAAAGGCGGCGTAGTCCTCCCGCAGACGTAAACCACTCTGCGGGATTGGACCGATGCCGCGCCACTTCTGATCTGCGACTTGGAACACGTCGGTCATAATCTGCTGTGCCGGCAGGTTGCCCGCGTAGCTTACCGATCGCACATACTGGTTTTCCAGCTTTGCCTCACCTGCCTCCAGTTGTCGGACCAGCATGAGGACCGCTTCCAGAATATCTACCGGCTCAAATCCCCCGACAACGATCGGCACCCGAAAATCATGAACCAGGTCTTCATATTCCTTGCATCCCATCACGGTGCAGACATGACCAGGGGCAATAAAGCCCTGCACCCGGTTGGTGTCAGAAACCATCAGCGCACGAATCGCAGGCGGAACCAGCACGTGCGAAACCAGCAGGGAGAAGTTCGTGAGGCCTTCGCGCCTGGCCTGCCATGCGGCCATCGCATTTGCGGGAGCCGTAGTTTCAAAACCAATAGCCAGAAACACGATCTTGCGGTCGGGGTTGGAGCGGGCGGTCTTTACCGCTTCCATTGGCGAATAAGCGATGCGAACGTCCGCGCCTTGCGCCTTGGCGCGAAGCAAGTCCGAACGCGATCCGGGCACGCGCAGCATGTCTCCATAGGAGACAAGGATTACATCGGGGCGCAACGATAGCTCGATGGCCTTGTCAATCGTTTCCAGCGGAGTGACGCAGACGGGACAGCCTGGACCGTGGATCAGTTCGATGCCGCGCGGCAGCAGTTCATCGATTCCGTATCGCATGATGGTGTGGGTTTGGCCGCCGCAGATCTCCATCAACACCCATGGCCGGGTGGTATGTTGAACGATCTGAGCAACCAGGGCCCGCGCCAGGCGCGCGTCGCGATACTCATCGAGGTACTTCATAGGGCCGCCCTGTCTGTTTGCGGCGGTCGGGTCGAACCGCCAGGAGACACACTATAAGTGAACTCTAATCACTGCCGAACATAGTAGCATTGATCAACAGCCCACCCCAGGCCGAGACCTCTGCCGTGAGTACCTGCTAGGGGAGGCGGATTTGTAACAGGCCAGTTACAATCGGGAGTGCAGCACTTAGGACGCAAAATCAACGAAGGGATACGCATGGATATTACAAGCATAGTGGCACAGCTTAGAGAAGAAGTTAGCCGTATCGAAGATGCAATAGCAGCGCTCGTGGGGTCCGTCTCCCCGGCAGCACGGCGGGGCCGTCCACCCAAGAACAGCGCGAAACGTGGCCGCATGAGCGCGTCAGCGCGGGCCAGAATCAGTGCGGCGAAGAAAGCTTGGTGGGCAAAGCAAAAAGGCAAGCCGGAAACCAAGGCAGCGAAGTCTGTCTCCAGGAAATCTACCGCTCGCAAGCCGATGAGTCCGGCCATGCGCAAGAAATTGTCGGCGATGATGAAAGAGCGTTGGGCGCAGAGAAAGAAATCGGCGTAGCTGGACCGCAGCCTGGTGTCAGTTGCCTCTTGAGTTATTCATAACTTTGAGGACAAAGGCAAAGACTGGGTGCAGTAGAAAACTGGGCGGTCGTTCCGGGCAGCAGGAGCTGCCCTTGCCATTTGCGGCGGGAACAATTTCCAGCATTGGGGCCACCGCCTACCGATTGAACGGATTCTCCTGGACCCAATGGAAACCCCGGCTGACCAGTAGAAATTTCTTGCGGTCGAACAGTTCGAGTTGCATGTGGACCTTGTGGCCGTCCATGTTGCCATCGAGGATTAATTGATCCGGGTTCGGGCGTTGGAAGATAAAGCTTGCTTTCCAGTTTTTGTCATCGTCCTCGGTGAGCGTGAGGATTTTGTCGTCGACCTTGATGGAGGCTCCATAACGGGCCAGGGAATCGTCCATGCGTTGGAAAGCCATCCGGCTGGGAGCGTCAAAGATGACACGCCGCCAGCGGCCGTAATCGGTGATAAGCGGTGATCGAGTCTGTCCGTCAATGTTGAGTTGCTCCACGTTCCAGATTCCATAGAGTGCTGACTTCGGGCTGCCGCCACCGTAGAGATGCCAGCCGATCCAACTGCCATAGGCATTCATCGCCATCAGCCAGACGCCAATCAAGACCTGGACGACCAGTGCGATGCGGTTAGCGCGCGGCCTTGCGAACAGTGAGGGTTGTGTGGACGGCCCGGCTGCACGATTCAAGAAAAACAAGTTTTCGAGACGCTGAACGTCGGGCGCGAGCAGGAATACAGACAGCAGGATGAGGTGAAAGGAAAGCAGTTTCACCGGCACGTCGTAAGTCATGTTGAGCATGAACACCTGGATCATGTCTGCCAGGCAAACCAGGGCGCCTAACGTGGTGGTGCGCGGCACGATGAGCAGGATTCCGCCCAGCATCTCCGCACATCCGGCAAAGACTTCGTACGCTGGAGCAGCGCCGATGGAAGCCCACAGGACCCCCATTGGCGAGAAGTTCCCGTAAGGCTCGAGCAGCCTGGTCAGATAGGGAAATGGCATTTGCAGGGGAACAGCTTTAGCCCAGGCATAGGCAAACATCTGTCCTGCAAGACAAATCCGAATGCAGAGCCGAAACCACTTGTACAGCGTGATGTAGTTTTCGCGCGTGCGATCAAGAATCGACCACACAACCGTCGCGAGGACGGCAACCACGAGCGTGCAAAACAGCAACACCCAGTCGAAGGTCCGGTCGCCGCTGCTGGTCTCCGTGTAAACCAGCGGTTTCGCGATGTGGAAGACATGGTTCGCGGTCCAGAGGACAATCTGGCGCGTGGGCGGCAGCGAGGATGGGTCCGGAATGTCGACGTTTGGAAGTGGAATCAGGCTGGTGGAAACTTGCGTGAGAATGCAAAACAGGCCGAAGTACACGAAGCAGAACCGAAAGGCGATACGAGTGGCAAGTCTCCATTGCGGATCAGGCAGATCGCATTGAACTGCCTCTGTCTGGAGTTGAGTACCCTGAGTGCCCATTCAAGCCTCCATGGGAAACTGCAAGGGAGCGGACGTGCATTATAACGCGAAAAGAATCGCCGACCTCATCTGACTTGCCGTTTGCACGCTTGGGTAGCCTCCAATCAGCGGGTCGATCACGGCAAGCCTTGTAAGAGCACGCCTGCCGCTTTGAGGCGCTGATTGACCTCGCGTGCGATGGCCACGCTGCCCGGTGTGTCGGAGTGAATACAGATGGTGGCGGCATCAACCGGTAATATGGAGCCGTCGCTGGCGGTCACCCGGTGGCGAACGGCGATGTCGATGGCTTGCTCCGCGGCGCGGGCAGGATCGTCAAGAAGCGAACCGGGGAGACGACGCTTGCGTAGGGTGCCGTCGGGCTCGTAGGCGCGATCAGCGAAAGCTTCGGCAGCGAATCGCAATCCCATCGAATGCCAGACTTGCAGAGCAGACGAGCCGGCTTGGCCGACCATGATTAGTGCTGGATTGATCCCCTGCACGGCCCGGCCGATTGCCCGCGCAACCTCCGGGCTGGTGTTGGCCGCGCGATAGAGCGCGCCATGCGGCTTAACGTGCGCCAGTCGCATGTCCAGGGAGTCCGCAATCTTCGCCAACGCCCTGATTTGCTGGCTCACAGAGGCAACGATTTCCAGCGGAGAAAGTGGCGACGCGACGCGCCCGAAATTCTCCCGATCAGGATAGCTGGGATGAGCGCCGACTGCGACCTTCAGCGTGCGAGCGGCGGACAGCGTCTGCTGCATGGTATGTTCGTTGCCCGCATGGCCTCCGCACGCGATGTTGGCCGACGTAATGTAGCGCATCAGCTCGAAGTCAGTTCCATCGGCGAGCGACGGCTCAGACTCGCCCAGGTCGGCATTGATGTCGATGGAAATATTAGCCATGTTGAACCGCCAATCCTATTCCGACGCGCTCAAGTTTCATGCCAATTTCCCGATCACGATACAAAAAGTTCTCGCAGCCAGCGTTCTTGCTCACCTAGCGTCTGGACTGCCTGCACAATAGAAACTTCGGCAAGCCGCACCTCGTCGCGGGGCCGCAACTGGCCAAGGCGATGGACGTCGGCGGCAATCACATTCGCGATCTTCGGATATCCGCCGGTGGTTTGCTGATCGACAAACAGGATGATCGGCTGGCCATCCTGCGGCACCTGGATGGCCCCAAGCGGAATGCCGTCCGTCAGTAGTTCGGAATGTTCGCGCGGGCGGACGGCCGCTCCCTTCAGGCGCAAGCCGGTGCGGTCCGACTGTTCACTGACAACGTACGCGGTGGAGAACAAGGTGTCGAACCCTTCCGGGCCGAACCACTCCTGCTGCGCGCCTCGGGTCACGCGGAGCGGCTGCGGAGCGTGCAATGCGTCAAGTGCATCCGGGCGCAGTGAGCGGATGTGCGAAGAGCCGTGCTGCCGAAGCCGCAACACGTCGCCGCTCCGCAATCTGCGCCCCGCGAAACCTCCAAAGTGGCCTGGGACAAATGTCGACGCACTGCCCATGACCAGCGGAATGTCGAATCCACCTTGAACGGCCAAATAGCAGCGCCCGCCGCTGGTCATACTCCCACATTGCAGGACTGCTCCCGCAGGGAGCTCGAACGCTGTATTGGCCGGAACCTTAGCCAAACTGGCTGTGCACTCGCAGCTTGCGCCGGCGAGTGCGGCGATGGCGCTCTCCTCGAATTCCAGGGTTGCCCCCAGCAGCGTCATCTCCAGTGCGGGAGCGTTCTCGTCGTTGCCTACAAGGAGATTGGCGATGCGGAATGACAACGCATCAGCGGCTCCGCCGGGAGAGATGCCGAGGTGAGCGTAGCCGTAACGTCCCAGGTCTTGGACGGTTGTGAAGAACCCTGGCTTGGCAACCCGAATCGTCATTTGAGCGAGGCCTCCGCAGCCCGCTGCATGTCTTCGAACGTCGCGCGATCGACGGGAGAGAATTTCACTTTGTCGCCGGGTAGCAGGCGAGTTGGGGGAGTCGCTTCGGGATCGAACATGCGCACCGGCGTTCGCCCGATCAGCTTCCATCCTCCCGGAGAATCGACGGGATATATCCCAGTCTGATTGCCGGCAATCCCAACACTGCCGGCGGCAACGGATGGCCGGGGAGTCGCAAGCCGGGGCGTGTGCAGAATCTCCGGCAGCCCACCGAGGTAAGCGAAGCCGGGAGAGAATCCGAGGAAGTGTACGAGATACGTGGGGGAAGAGTGTTCTCGGACAACTTCGTCGGGTGACAGCCCGGTATGCTGCGCGACATCCAGAAGATCGGGACCGAATTCGGTGTCATAACACACCGGAATGGTGACCGCGCCAGCGCGAGTGTCGACCGGGGAGGCGGTTGTAACTGCCAGTTGTTGAACAACTGAGATCAGTTCGTCGTGGGTCAGGCGCAGCGGATCGAAATCGATCAGCAACGACGCGTAACCAGGGTGCAGGTTGCGGATTCGTGGATCATGCCAGGCCTGGAATGCATGAAACAGCCCCATCAAGCGCTGGTGAAGTGCGGGCGAGATTACATTCCCGAAGACAACCAGCAAAGACGAGTCGCTTGCCGGAATGATCGTCACAGGGTTTCGCATCTTTTGGCAAGAATAGATGATTTCGCTCAACACCGGCACGAACGCCACTGTGTTAAAGTGAATCTATTAGCACAGAATTGATTCTAATAAGTAGATAACTATGGCAGGAAGCTCTCGTACTACCTTCACCAAACGACAGAAAGAACGGGCGCGCCAGGAAAAGCGGGCGGAAAAAGCGCAGCGTAAAGCGCAGCGCAAACAGCCAGGCGATCCTGAGGCGGTCACGGTAGAGACCCAGTCCGTCGCTGATTTGACCGTCACGCACGATGAGGACGGCCAGCCACAGGGTTTCGACTTCCACGATTTCGGGAAGTAATGCATAGTAATCAAGTTGGTGCGCCTGCAACATTTTCGGGCACACTGTGATAGAGTACCAAGTAGACGCTCATTGGCTACGGCCGCTTGCATAGCGACATCCGATCCGCACTTTGATCCGATTTTCCGCCTTTCCTGCTTCCGTTTCAGTTTCAGCGCCGAATTAAACTAGAGTGGCTTCAGCTGTATCTTCGCGACTCGCCCGCCACGGATTACTCTAACGAGTGCAATAAAAGCACCCGTCCGGGATCCCGATAACGGCGGACCACCTCGCGAGACGCCTCTCCAAGAAAGAAAAAATCGTTTGACACAATTTAAAGACATGCCCCTGTCTGCTGGGCTCCAGCAGAAGTTGGCACATTCGCAGTTCACTACCCCGACGCCGGTCCAGGCGTCCGCTATACCCCCCGCGCTGGAAGGTAAAGATGTACTCGCCACGGCGCAAACCGGCACCGGCAAGACGCTGGCCTACCTGCTTCCGGCCCTGCGCACCGGCCAGCG
>PLBD01000227.1 GCA_003135315.1 Acidobacteriaceae bacterium
CGGAGGAATGGGGAAAGCCGATTCAGCCGCTGCGCAGAACCGCAGATCCCTCCGCTCGGACTGAAGTCCTCGGTCGGGATGACAGTTTGGAAAAGGGCTGAGGCCGTCGGTCGGGAAGACCGTGTCAGAGGTAGCTGAGAGCTGATGGCTGACCGCTCCGCGCGCACCCTTCTCGCCAATTGACCGGCGGCGCTATCCGTCCCATAATCTTTGTGCCTGACGATTATTCGCTACTCGCAAGGTGGCTGGCTGTGAACGAACAAGACAAGAACGCCCGCCGTCCCTTCCAGACGGCTGGGGAGCGGCTCGACGATTTGCTGGGCGACGCCTCGCAACGCCTCGAGGAAGAGACGCAAACGCTGATCAAGTACATCAACGACGAGCTGGTGCCGGCCATCCGCGACCACTCGACCAACGCGTTGCGGATTGCCAGCGAGAAGCTGTCGCAGGTCGCCGACCAGATGGACTCCAGCAAGCGCAAGCCGTAGAGTCCCGCGCAGCGGATGTGCCGCGCCTGAAGGGGCTCTGTGATTTTTTCACGCCCTACCCAGGACTCCGCTTCGCTACGTCCTGGGCTAAATGCGCTTCCACCCCTCCTCCACCCCAATTCGCACAACCGCGGTGCGAACTGGGGACCCCGGCTCCGGGGTTCGACCTTTGGTGCGTCCCGCCGCTTCGCCGAGGAGAACCGGACTCTGGCGACACAGAACAGGGGCTAAAGCCCGGTTTGTTCCCACGTGCTTACGGCACGACTAAAGTCGTGCCCTTCCACCGAACTCGCTGCGCCCGCGTCCAGGGCCCGGCTCGGCGGTCGCGAGCAGCGGCATTGCTCGGCGTCATCACCGTGTTTATGCTGCTGTTGTCGGCCTGTGGCGGACATAAAACCGCGCGCAGCCAGCCTGTCCCGCCTCCACCTACTGTGACGTCACCGCAGCCTGAGCAGCCCACATCTGCCACTGCTGAGCCCGCGCCCACGGTCGGCCACAAGTCCAAGCCCATTTACGTNNGTGACCAACGTCAGCACCGGGCGCTCGGCCATGGTGCGCATCACCGATCGCGGACCGTTTGTGGAGGAGCGCATTGTCGATTTGTCGCTGGCCGCGGCCAAGGCGGTGGACGTGTGGCGTCCAGGCACGGCGGAGGTGAAGCTGGAAGTGGTGTCGGCGCCGGCGCCCATCCTGGAGGGCGGACGCTGGTGCGTGCAGATTGGCGCCTTCCACAGCGAAAGCGAAGCCCGCAAGCTGAAAGAAAAGCTGCAGGACCGGTACGAAAACGCCAACGTCATCCAGTTCACCGGGCCGACTGGCCAGTGGGTGCGCATCCGGCCCGAGGGCGACGACAAGCGCAAAGCCCAGGAGGTCGCCAGCAAGACGCACGTGAAAGAGGGCGGGGTGTTTCTGGTAAGGCTGGACTAGAGCAGTGGCCAGTGGCCAGTCAGCTATCAGCTTTCAGCCAGAGCCCGCATGCGCCAAGCCGAAGGATTGGCACAACGTCGAGTGCCAAATGCTAAGTGCCGGCTCCTAATTGCTAGTTGCTCTCGCCGTTTTCCGTTATTCTGTTTCAGCAATCTTCCTGCGCCGATATGTCTACTAAGCCACCTGCTTCGTTCAATCGCAAGTTCGTTCCACTCTCCACACGCTTCGATCATGCCCTGCTTTTTGCTTCGCAGGTCCACCGCGAGCAGGACCGCAAGAAGAGCGGGATTCCGTACATCTCACATCTGCTGGGNNCGCTGCTGCACGATGCGGTGGAAGACCACGGCGGGCGGCCCATGCTGAAGGTGATCGACCAGATTTTTGGGGCGCGTGTGGCCAAGATCGTGGATGGCTGCACGGACTCCTACTCAGAGGACCCCAAGAAGAAGGAGAACTGGGAGCGGCGGAAGCTGGGTTACCTGCGGCGAGTGCGGCATGAGGACGCCGAGACGCGCTTCGTGTCGGCCGCCGACAAGCTGTACAACGCGCGCGCCGTCCTGCGCGATTTGCGCTACGACGGCGAGATCGCCTTCTCACGTTTTTCCGTGCCTAAGGCAAAGACGCTCTGGTACTACCGGGCGCTGGTGCGAGAGTATCGGCTGGGCGGCGTGACCCACCGGCTGAGGCCGCTGATCGACGATCTAGACCGCGTCGTGACCGAGGTGGAGCACCTCTCCGGAATACTGGTTTCGCCCATTCACCGGCCTCGCCGGAAATAACGGCGCGATTACTGCGCCGGCGCCGCCGTTTGTCCTACGATCTGGTATTCGTGCTTCTTGCCGCTGGCGTCGATGAGCTGCACCTGGTTGTTCTTCTTGAGCTCGTATTGCACGGTTTCTCCGGCCTGCATCTGGGGCTTGGTTTCCTTGTGGCGGGCGATGGAATAGATACCGTTGTCGGTCTGCAGCTGGTAGACGATCCAGTTCTTCATCTTCTTGGAATTCTCGGCGTACGTACCGTTCTCCCACTTCACGATCTTGCCTGGCTTGTAGGAGTCGGCGGCAAAGGCGAACATCGAAAACATCATGATCAACGCGAAAGCGGTCTTCTTCATTCGTCCTCCAGCGTGAAGCGTCGCGGCTGAAGCCGCGCTTGGAAGTGTGCCGTCCCTGCGGGACTCGGGTTTCTGTTTGACATTCTACCCAGCGCTGAAGCGCTGGGCTATCTTATGCCGTCCCACTGCGTGGGACTGGGTACTAGCTGACGGCTGATAGCTGACGGCTATTCGAACAGCTTGGTCACGCCCTCTTCCAGCACGCAAATCTTTTTCTCTAGGCGACGGCGTTTGGCCTCAAGCTTCAGACGCTGCAGCGGCTCGTCCACCGGCTCATGCGACAGCCGGAACGTCCCGTAGTGCATGGGCACCATGCAGCGCGCGCCCAGATCGACGAAGGCCTGTACGGCATCCTCGGGGCTGGTATGCACCGCGCGGTACGAGGCGGGATGATAGGCGCCGATGGGCAGCAGCGCCACCTCAGGCCGGAGGCGCTCGCCAATCTCGCGGAAGCCGTCGAAGTATGCCGTGTCGCCGGCGTGATAGAGCGAATGCCCGCCGGCTTTCAGGACGTAGCCGCCGTACCCGCGATGCATGTCGCGCAAGATGCGCGCGCCCCAATGCCGCGACGGCACATGCGTGATCTCAAGATGGCCGAGCCGCATCTCTTCCCACCAATCGAGTTCGACGATGCGGCCATATCCTAGGTCGCTCACCAGATCACGGACATGATGCGGCACGATAATCACCGGCCGTTTGCCGGAGCGGCGGCGCGTGAGGCGGGCAATGGCCCGCAGCGACGGCCGATGCAAGTGATCGAAGTGGGCGTGCGAAACCAGCACCGCGTCGATAGGCGGCAGGTCGCGCAACCTCAGCCCCGGCTGCCGCAGCCGCTTCAGCACGAAAATCCAGCGGGCAAAGTTGGGGTCGATCAGAATATTCTTGCCCGCAATCTGGAGGAAGAAGCTGGAATGTCCGATGAAGGTGACGGCCAGCTCGCTGCGATCCGCCAGCACCGGCTTGCGGGTAACTCCGGTGCGCGGGGTCATGGCAGAGTGGCGCACCAGAGTGCCGAAGTGGCTGGCCTTACGTCGAATTGAAGGTCCTAGCATGAGGGTTACAAGGAATTAGACGCGCGCCACCCGGTGCGCGATGCGGCTTGCCTGGACAGCGCGTTGCCGAAGGCGCGTGATTTGATTCGGACGGATTGCAATCTCTTCCTTGACCTTACTGTTGCAGTCAGCTTAAATCATTAGGTTCGGGCCGACTGCGCCAGCGGCTCCCTGCCAGCGCGTGTCCAATTCCGAAACTATAAGGAGCAACACATGCGTATTGCCTTCCTCGGTTTGGGCATCATGGGACGTCCAATGGCCATGCGGCTGGTAGCCGCCGGGCACGAAGTTTCGGTATGGAACCGTACGGCGCGTCAGCACGTCGACGGCGCAACCACCGCTGTTTCTCCGGCCGACGCGGCCAAGGAAGCCGAGGTGGTTTGGAGCTGCGTCGCCGATACTGCCTCGGTGGAGCGCGTAATGTTCGGCGACGACGGCGCGGTGCAATCGCTGAAGGAAGGTGCAATTGTGGTGGACTCCAGCACGATTTCGCCCTCGGCCACGCTGCGCTTTGCCGAGCGGGTAAATGCGGCCGGCGTGCATTGGGTGGACGCGCCCGTCACCGGCTCGAAGATCGGCGCGGAAAACGGACAACTCATCTTCATCGTCGGCGGCGCGCCCGAACCAGTCCAGTACCTGGATCCATTGTTCAAAGCCATGGGCAAGCTGGTGATCCACATCGGCGACACCGGCAAGGGCCAGGCCGCAAAACTGAGTATGAACCTGATGATCGCCATGATCTACGAGGGCTTCGCCGAGGCCTTCGTGCTGTCGCGCAAGCAGGGGGTCGAGCCGAGCAAGCTGATCGAGCTGATCCAGGCTTCGATGGTGCGGTCCGGCGTGGTGGATTACAAAGCGCCGTTTGTGCTGCGCCATGACTACTCGCCCAACTTCCCGCTGCGCCTGATGCACAAAGACATCCACCTCATGCTCGACATGGCGAAGGAGCACCGGGTGAAGCTGCCCGCGCTGGAAACCGTGGATGAGATCTACGAGCTCTCGAGCGAAGAAGGCTGGGACGACCTCGACTTTGCCGCGACGCTGGGGCTGCTGGAGAAGTGGGCCGGGCTCAGCGGCAAGGCGAAATAGCGCCAAATTCAAATCACCACGGAAACACGGAGAACACGGAGGGAGTTTGTTTCTTTTTCCACTTCGCTGTGCTGCTCCGTGCCTTTGCATCTAAGGGGTTCGTTGTGGCAAAGGGTAACGACGGAAACTACTTTCAACACAGCGTCGAAGTCGCCGTTGCTCTGCACTTGATAAAACTGTCCGCGCAAGGGGTTCTTCACGTAGCTCTAACCCACGGCATGGCTCCATTTGAGCCTTGCGACACTCCTTCGAACGGCCAGAGCAAGCGCCGGCTACACGAAGCGCTGGGGGATGCGCAGAAACCTCCCAGGAGCGGCGAATCCCAGATCGTATCGGCGTATCGAAGGACAAAAGCAAAACTGGAGCACTATCCCAACACTGGCGAACTCTTGGCAGAGATGGCAGGTCGAGATCGGCTCTCCGGCGGAATCACAGAACGCGACGGAGAGAAGCACGAGAAATTGGTCGAGACGTGGTCAGGCTCGGGTGTGATGCCAGTCAAGTCATCATGGCGAAGCGAGGTTGGCCACGGTGGCCTTCTTTCCTGCCCAGCCGCGCTTCGTGCACCGTGGCTGTTTGCCGCTGATCCTATGACATTTCGGGAAGACGGCTATGCTGACGATGACAAGCTGTACCAAGAAGACATTTCGCGGTTGTCCGCGGCACTCAAAGGGTTCGTCGCGAGCGGCGAACCGGGAGCGGCCTTGTTATTCGTGTATGCGGTGAGGCCCAAGGTTCGGCCGCAGTTCTGGACTTTTGCAGACAGCCTCAGCGACAATTCCGGAATTCCTGCGGTCTCCTGTTGGATGCCGCATCAGGGAGGAAACCGCAATCTTGCGGCCGTGCTCTGCTCGGGTTTCGTACTCCCAGAGCGCTGGCTGCCTGACGGCATCCATGCCGGAAGATAATCGCGTTCGAGATCGCGTCCGATTAGAAATCCAGAAACGCAGAATTAAACCTTTTCCTTGCCTCTGTGGCCTCTGTGTCTCTGTGGTGAAATCGTCTATCCTGCGTGGATGGACGTTTTCGCTCTCACTCGCAAGCTCATCGACATTGAATCAACCACTGGAATGGAAGCCGCGGTTGGCGAGGCGCTCGCCGGCGAGCTGACGCTGCTCGGCTATAACGTCGAGCGCATCCCCGTGGAAGGCGATCGCTTTGACATCTGGGCAACAGCCCCAGCGCATCCGAAGCCCGAGCTTGCCTTCTCCACCCACATGGACACGGTGCCGCCGTTCATTCCTTCTTCGGAGACGGCGGAGCGCATCAATGGACGCGGCTCGTGCGACGCGAAGGGCATCATCGTGGCGCAGATTGCGGCAGGGGAGAAACTACGAGCGGAGGGCATTCACGTCGGTCTGCTGTTTCTGGTGGGCGAGGAGCGCGACAGCCAGGGCGCGCAAACCGCCAATCAGCAGCCGCGCGGCGTGAAGTTCCTGATCAACGGCGAGCCGACGGAGAACCGGCTGGCCATCGCGTCGAAGGGCACGTTGCGAGTAGAGCTGACAGCGCGCGGCAAAATGGCGCACTCGGCTTATCCCGAGCTGGGCGAGTCGGCCATCGAAAAGCTGCTGGACGCGATACACGAGATTCGCAAGCTGAAGTTGCCCACGAATCCCAAGGCCGGACCCTGCACGTTGAACATCGGGCAGATCGAAGGCGGCCGCGCGCCCAACGTCATTCCCGATCACGCCGTCGCACAATTGCTGTTCCGGCTTGTCGGTCCGGCGGAGGAGTTGCGAAAACAAATCACGCAGGCGGCAGGCGACAAAGCCGAAGCCAACTTCAAGCTGGAAATTCCTTACATGGAGCTGGGCACAGTTCCCGGGATCGAGACTATGGTGGCGGCCTTCACCACCGACATTCCTGCGCTGACACGTTGGGGAACACCGCTGCTGATCGGACCCGGCTCAATTCACGTCGCGCACACCGACAGCGAATACATCGAGAAGAAGCAGCTTCTGGAGGCGATTGACTTGTACTCGCGAATTGCGCGCGAGCTGCTGGGGAGTTGATTCGGCTGGGTAAGCTTTTCACCACCCTTCGGCTGCGCTCAGGGCAGGCTCCGGCACGGAGGACACGGGGTTTTTAGAAGAAATTCCTTCCGTGAGCTCTGTGTTTCCGTGGTGAATCCGCCTGGCTTTTGTCCTTGCGACTTTTTGCTGTTCTAACGCGCCACCTATAGAGCACAATGGTCGGCGCGAACCATGCCACTCAAGTCCTTTACCCAAAATGCACCGAAGAAGGCGCCGCTCACCACCGCGCCCGGGCAAAGTGTAAGCCGCGGAGTGGCGCTTCCGCTCGGCGCTATGGTGCGCCGCCGCGGCGTAAACTTTGCGATTTTTTCCAAGCACGCCACCGCGTGCACCCTGGTGCTCTTCCAACCGGGAGCAAAAGATCCTTACGTCGAGTTCGCGCTTGATCCTCTGGCCAACCGGACCGGCCAGGTGTGGCACGTGTTCGTCGAGGGGCTGGACGCCGGCGGCCAGTACGGTTACCGCTTCGATATGCAGCCCAATCCCGATCCGCAGGTGTATCGCTTCCATCCCGCGCATGTGTTGCTCGATCCCTACGCGCACGCGCTTTCCAATGGCGGCGCATGGGGCGAATACAAGCCTGGGGCGCGGCCCTACCGCAACGGTTTGCTGGTGGAGCGTGCCTTCGATTGGGGAGACGACCAGCCGCTCAACATCCCGCTGATGGACAGCATTATCTATGAAGCACATGTCCGCAGCTTCACGCAGCATTCGTCTTCCGGCGTACCGAAACCTGGAACATTTGCCGGCCTTCTGGAAAAGCTCCCGTATCTGAAGAAGCTGGGGGTAACTGCGGTCGAACTGCTTCCGGTCGTTGAGTTCGAGGAATCCGATACTGACAGGGTCAACCCTTTTACCGGCGAGCCGCTGCTCAACCTGTGGGGTTATCAGCCGACGGCCTTGTTCGCGCCCAACGCAGCATATTCTTCCAGTCCGGAAGACGGCGGGCAGATCCAGGAGTTTAAGCAGATGGTTCGCGCCTTTCACCAGGCCGGCATCGAAGTCATCCTCGACATGGTGTTCAACCACACGGCCGAGGGCGACGAAACCGGCCCAACCTGGTCATTCCGCGGCATCGATAATCCCACCTACTACATTCTCGACCCGGGTACCGGCAAATACGTGGACTACACCGGCTGCGGCAACACCGTGAACGCCAACAATCCTGTGGTCCGCGACTTCATCGTCGATTGCCTGCGTTATTGGGTGATGGAGATGCATGTCGACGGGTTCCGCTTCGACTTAGCGTCGGTCCTGGGGCGCGGCCAGGACGGCAGGGTACTGAAGAGTCCGCCGCTGCTGGAAAGCCTGGCGTACGATCCCGTGCTCGCCAACACCAAGCTCATTGCCGAGGCCTGGGATGCAGCCGGACTGTACCAGGTCGGCACGCTACCTTCCTGGGGACGCTGGGCGGAGTGGAATGGCATGTTTCGCGACGACGTTCGCAAGTTTGTGAAGGGCGACGCCGGGATGACTTCGCCCCTGGCGACTCGCCTGCTGGGAAGTCCCGATCTCTATTTGACCAGCGCGCGCGAGCCCTATCACAGCATCAACTTCGTGACCTGCCACGATGGCTTCACGCTGAACGATCTGGTCTCCTATAACGA
>PLBD01000587.1 GCA_003135315.1 Acidobacteriaceae bacterium
CTTTACGGTCGGCCTCTTCCGTCTGCCGGCACATCCTCTTGCCGAAAATGGTCCGGGCCGAGGGACACGCCCCCTTCCTTAAGCGAATCTCATCTGCTTAAGTGATGCCAAGGCGAGCAAGAACCGGGCCTTAACCCCGTCCATAATCCATAATCAGTCCGAAAGCGACCGCCGCTACAAACTCAACGGCCAGGACTGCTAGGGGAAGTGGTGCCATTGCAATCCCGCGAAAAGCCAGGTTGAGATGATAAGAAGCTCGGCAATCAAGGAGGCTACAAGCCACGAGGTCGGACGCAATCCCCAGAGAGGGCGGCGGCGCCCGCAGGGCATAGATTGTGGCTTGACTGCCGTGTACGATGGCGACTGCAGAAAGCGTCCCCAACGCTTCAATTCCGAATCGCAATTCGAACTTGCCGACCGACAAGACCGCTACACAAAATGCAAGAAAGCAACCTTCCAGAATGACACGCCGATCGTGATGTATGCCGATTTGCCAGGAGCTAGGCATCGGTCCCAGCAAACTCTCACACGCCTGTTCGCTCATCTCTCTCACAAGCCTGCGAACATCTACTTAGAAGCCAGAGTCGATCCGTGCTCTCTCGTACGCACTGACTGAAAACTGCAAATTGCTGAGGCAAGGAATCGAAAATCGACTTGTTTAGTGGTACCGATGAAAGCATTGCATCGACGTAATCGCTAATCTGTTCCGTTTTGCTCATCATAGGAAGTTATTTTGAACCGTTCCCACCGCGAACTGTGGAGGCCAGTCAGCGCTGTCCGAACCTGCTTGTTTGGGGTCGCGTCCCAGCGCATCCAGCTTCACCTGATTGTCGCGCTATTTGCTTTCGTCATGAAAGCCTCCCGAGTGTCATCTTCAGCCTTTGCCTAAGGGGATTCGTCTTTCGTGAAGGCTACCCGGCAAGCAAGCGGAACCGCCGTGTTCGGGACCCTCGTCGCAGGATCTCGCTGTCTTGCGGTAAATATCTTCGGACTGGATGCTGTTGAGTTGTCTTTAACCCTCTTATAGGTACAATGAAGGTCCATTTCTTACGAGGTCATTTGTGGCTCTGGCGTCGGGACTCAAACTTGGCCCCTACGAACTTGCCGCCTCCATCGGTGCGGGCGGAATGGGCGAGGTGTATCGCGCGCATGATGCGCGGCTGGGCCGCGATGTAGCGGTCAAGATTATTTCGGCCTCATTCGCCCAGGACGCCGGCCGCGTGCACCGCTTCGAGCAGGAGGCCCGAGCTGCCGCGGCGTTGAGTCATCCCAACATCCTCGCCGTATACGACATCGGAACGCATGAGGGCAGCCCGTATATCGTCAGCGAATTGCTCGAGGGCTCGACGCTTTGCGATCGCCTGCGCGAAGGTCCGCTGCCGATGCGGAAAGTGGTCGACTACGCGCTACAGATCGCGCGCGGACTGGCGGCGGCTCACGATCGCGGTATCGTGCATCGCGACCTCAAGCCCGACAACGTGTTCATCACGAACGACGGACGGGCAAAAATTCTGGACTTCGGCCTGGCGAAGTTGACCCGAAGCGACACCGAGGTCGACGACAGGACGCGAACCGTACACAGCGAGCCCGGCATGGTGCTGGGCACGGTCGGTTACATGTCTCCCGAACAGGTGCGCGGCAAGGACGCCGACGCGCGCGCCGATTTGTTCAGCTTCGGCGCGGTGCTGTACGAGATGGCTTCCGGCCTGCGCGCTTTCAAAGGCGACTCGTCCGCCGACATCCTCAGCGCCATTCTCAAAGAGGAGCCGCAAGACCTTGTCGACATCAACACCAGCGTCTCGCCGGCGCTGGATCGCATCGTGCGGCACTGCCTGGAGAAGAATCCCGCTGAACGCTTCCAGTCGGCGCACGATCTGGCCTTCGATCTCGAGACCCTCAGCAGCATCAGCCGGAGCTCGAAGGAACTGCCGCTGCCGCCGGCACCGAAAACTCGCGTGTGGCTCTGGCCGGTGGTCGTCGTTCTGCTGCTGGCCCTCGCCGGCGCCGCGTTCTTTCTGGGACACTCGCGCCGCGCTGCGTCGATGCCGGTATTTCATCAACTGACACATCGCACCGGAACGGTTTACGAGGCACGATTTACGACCGACGGGAACTCGGTGCTTTACTCGGCAGCTTGGGAGGACAGCCCGGTCGAACTGTTCACCTCCCGCGCCGACAGCGTAGAGTCGCGCACGGTAGCGCCGAAGACGTTGCTCGCGGCCGTCTCCTCCAAGAATCAACTCGCGGTCTTGCTTGAGCCGCGACTGTCCGCCGCCGGCAGTGTCTCGTTGGCGGACGGCACGCTGGCCGTGCTCCCGCTGGAAGGCGGCGCTGCGCGCCCCCTAGTGCAGCATGTGAACTACGCCGATTGGACGCCCGATGGCTCCGAACTCGCGGTGATTCGAGCTACCCCGAATGTCTCGATAAGCAGCAACCTGTTGCAGTTCCCCATTGACACCACCATCTACACCCCGCCGCGCGGCTGGCTCAGCCACGTGCGTTTCTCGCCCGACGGAAAGTACCTTGCCATTCAGGAGCATATTCCCAGCGGGGATGATGGCAAGCTGATAATTCTCGACCGCACGGGAAAGAAGATTGCCGAATCGCCCCACTACGACTCCATCAACAGTCTCGCGTGGTCGACGAATGAGGAGGTTTGGTTTACAGCCAGCCCGGGCGCCGATAGTCGCAGCGTGCGGGCCATGAATCTGCGCGGCCAAGTCCGCGACGTTTACCGCGCGCCGGAAGATTTGACCCTCTACGACATCGCTGCCGATGGCCGCGTGCTGCTCACCGGCGACAACAGTCACCTCTTGCTGATGGGCGGAATGGCTGGTTCGCCGGATAAAGATCTCACGTGGCTGGGTTGGTCGCTGGCGGCGGGCATCTCCGATGACGGGTCAACGGTCCTGTTCGGCGAAAGCGGGCCGGCGGTTGGCGGCAAGGGGGTTGCATTTGTGCGCAAGCTCGACCGCAACAGCCCCGCCCTGGCTTTGGGACCAGGATTGGCGACGGCGATTTCGCCCGATGGCGACTGGGTGGCGACGCTGGACCTTAACGTCCCGCCTAATGTCGTCCTCTTGCCGACAGGCGTGGGCAAGCCGGTGCAGCTTACCTCGAATGGCTGGGAATACACGCGAAGCATGCATTGGATGCCGGACAGCAGCGCGCTCGTGGTGAGTGCCGTACAGCCAGGACACAAGCCACGCGTCTACCTGATCGACGTCAAGAGCAAGCAGATGCAGCCTGTGCTGCCGGAGGGCATTCGCGGCGGCTTGCCCTCACCCGATGGCAAGCTGCTGCTGGGCAGCGACGGCGATATAAGGAAGACTTACAACCTGAAGGGCGAGGTGGTTGCAACGGTTGCTCAAGTGGGCGAAAGCAGCGCTAAGCTCCCGCAACTGGACGCACGGGAGGCCATTGATCGCTGGTCGGCAGACGGCAAATCGCTCTTCATATGGAATTATTCGGGTGTGCCCCGGCTCGATCGCCTGGAAATCGCCACCGGCAAGCGCATCCCGATGTACTCCACTATCCCGCCCGACAGCAGCGGGATTGTCAGCTTTACCTACTGCCGCGCCAGCGCGGATGGCAAGGCCCACGTTTGCTCCGCCCATCGCTTGCTGAGCGACCTGTTCGTAGTGAATGGGCTTCGTTAGGGATCCCAATCGAGATAACTTCGGAGCTAAAACGCAGCGCTGCAATTGCTCGCGACCATTTCCTCATTTCATGGGAGTCCCGGCACAGGCCCCAGGGAAGATGTGCGCTTCGGCCGAGAAGTCCGCTCGTGGGAAGTCTCACCGCATAGGCAACGATAAACGCCCCAGTGTCCGGGAATCCACTTCACGGTTAGTCGGCTACGCGTGGAAGTGTGGCGGACCCGCGCTTTCGGTGCGCCACATCCGCGCGTAGGGCGTTTTTCATCCAGGTGGATTACTTCCGAGTGGCCCGTCACTCGCCAAGTGGTGCGCTTATTCCAAAGCATGGCGCTGCACTGGAACGAAATTCTATTGTTTCAGTTTCATGGTCCAGTTCTGCACCAGAACCAGCGGCGGGGAACTGTCCTGCCCGGAGACAATTGCCACGAACCGCTTACCATCGCGGGTAACCGAGTAGCGAGACGAGTTCTCGCCGACCAAGTTCAGGCGGAACAAGAGATGGGGCTGACCCATTTCTAGACCGGGACCCACTTTATTGACACGGACCGACATGATTTGATCTCCCGCTAAGAAGAGGAGTTCCTGTCCATCTTGACTCCAGCGCCTGCACAGCTTTGGCTGGATTATTGCGGCTTAGCTCAATGGCCGCACGGACGGAGGGAACTCCGTAGATCGCGACACATGTATCCAGGGGATAGCGTTTTGCCAACTCGGCGGCGATCGTCTCGCCACGCCCGGTGTCCCTAACCAAAGCGAGTACGAGTGCGGCGCGGAATTCTGCATTTCCCTGTCTTGAGTAGCTCAAGGCACGCGTCGAGCAGTGACGGTCGGCCTCGCGTTCGAGACGCAACATGCGGTGCTCGAACATCTATTCCGGGCACAAGTAAACAGTGGCCGGGGTGGGTTGGGGCAGATCTATGAGGGTGGCAACCTTCAGCAGTTCGATTGCCCGATTCGCGTCTTTGCGCTCCAAGGCTATCGCCGCGCGGGATGGTCGGGAGCCATATCTTTGGACTAGGGTGTCCAGCGGATGTGTCCTGTCCAGTTCTGCCGCAAGATTCCCTGCTTTGGCCGTTTCGCCCGCGCGGGCCAGGGCCAGGGCTGCTATCGCCCGCACATTTGGTTTGGGGCCAGCCAGAGCCAGATAAGCTGCAGCTGCCTCTTTTGGGGTTGCTCCGCAGGGCTGAATCCATTGCCTGCCCTCCGCTAACGGTTCTTCCTCGAACAGAAGAACCTCGTCCCGAAACACTCCCTACAAGTTAACCGCCATCACACGAGCCGGTGAGGCGTTCTTAAGAACCTGAGAGCGCGCACTTCCCCGTGTGATACCAGTCACAGGGCTCAGTGCTTTTTGTCCTTCGGGATAAGGGCGTGCGCATAAGAAAGTCATGAGTACTGCCAATCACTCCGCGGTGCCGTATCTTCGCAGTCCTCGTCCCCGCGGCATGCCGAATCGGAGAAATGCACCAATGGTCACCAGCGATGGCCAGAACAAAGGCCTGACGATAGGCGAACAACTGAAACGAGCCGGCATTCCCCGCCGGGACTTCCTGAAGTTTTGCACCGAGCTGATGATCGTTGCTCCGGTGGGGCTGGCGCTTACGAACAAGTCCTGGGCCGGGGAAGTGGCGCAGGAGATCGCCGGCCTGAGACGTCCTTCCGTGGTGTGGCTCCATTTCCAGGACTGCACCGGGTGCACCGAAACCCTGCTGCGAACCTCGCGGCCTGGAGTGGACGAGCTGATCTTCAACATCATCTCGCTCGACTACCACGAGACGCTGATGCCGGGTTCCGGAAAGCAGGCGGAACAAGCGCTGCGTAACGCCGTCGAAGGAAATGCGGGCAAGTACTTTCTGGTCGTCGAAGGCTCCATCCCGACAAAAGAACAGGGCATTTACATGAAGCTGGCGGGCCGGCCAGCCACGGAGATGCTGGAGCAGATTGGCTCGAAGGCGAAAGCGGTCATCGCGATCGGTTCTTGCGCTTCCTGGGGCGGCATCCCGTCGGCAGGCGAGAATCCAACGGGGGCGGTCGGGGTTTCCGACCTGCTCCGTGGCGTGCCGACCGTCAACCTTCCCGGCTGCCCGCCCAATCCCTACAACCTCATCGGGACTATTCTGGAAATTCTCCGCACCGGCAATCCTCCGGAACTGGACTCCGATCTGCGGCCCAAGTTCGCGTATGACCGCGTGATTCACATCCAATGCCCGCGACGGGCCCACTTCGATTCCGGACGTTTTGCGCAGCAGTTCGGCGACGACGGCCACCGCCACGGCTGGTGTTTGTACAAGCTGGGTTGCAAAGGGCCGGACACTCATGCCGGATGTTCCGTGCGCATGTTCAACGAGATACCCGATGTTTGGCCGATCGGTATCGGCGCGCCCTGTGTCGGCTGCACGGAAAAAGGAATTGCCTTCAACGTGCCGATCTTCGAGCAGGCGACCGTACATAACATTACGCCGCCCGACACCTATCCTCCGGTGAACCTGTCGCAAGGGCGCCCGGCCAATCTGGCGACAGGAGCGGCCGGAGTCATCGTGGGGGCCGCAGTCGGTGCCGCCTGGGCGGCGGCGCAGCGCTTCAAGAGCAGCCAGGAAGCGGCGGCGGAGAGGCCGGCAGACCTTCCCAAAGAGCTAAAGCCGGCCGGCGGTGGGGGACCTGACGAGCACCGCAAAGATCGCGGTGCTGGAGCATAACCATGTCCCTGACACGGCGCGACCTTCTAAAGATAGGCACGATGGCGGGAGCCGCTGCGGCCGTAGGCGGCGCGGTGGCCAGTCCGGCGCAGGAACCCGTCCCCACTCCCCTGCGCGACGCCGTCGGGATGTTGTACGACTCCACCAAGTGTATTGGCTGCAAGTCGTGCGTCGTGGCTTGCGCCGACGCCAACGGGTTGCAACCCGACACCCGCGTGGACTCACTGCACCAGGCCCCGAACGACCTGAATTCCTTCACCAAGAACATCATCAAGCTGTACAAGCCGAAGTACGGTGAGTCCGGCACGTTTGCCTTCGTGAAGCGCCAGTGCATGCACTGCGTCGATCCATTTTGCGTGGCCGCCTGTCCTTTTCATGCCCTCGAAAAAAACAAAGTGACCGGAGTGGTCTCATGGACGGCCGACAAATGCATTGGGTGCCGCTACTGCCAACTCGCCTGCCCATACCAGATTCCTAAGTTCGACTGGGACGCCTTCAACGCCAAGATCGTTAAGTGCGAATTCTGCAAGGAGCGCCTGGCCGCCGGCAAGGAACCGGCCTGCACCTATGTGTGCCCGCCCAAGGCGGTCATCTTCGGACGGCGCGATGTCTTGCTGCGCGAGGCCCATCGCCGTATCGAAAACCATCCCGGTAAATACTTCGAAGACCGCGTTTACGGGGAAAAAGAGGCTGGGGGCACGCAGGTCTTGTATCTCGCGGCAGTGAATTTCGACCTGCTTGGGTTACCGCATCTGAGCCCGACGGAGCACCCCAGTAACTGGCTGCGCTGGCAGGAACGCGTCCTGAAGTACTTCCTGCTGCCGGTCAGCATTTACGGCGTGATGGTTGCCTTTCTGAAGCAGAACTTCCGCGAGCACGAGGCGGAGGTCGACGAAGAACACAAGAAGACGGGGTTGATGCCTCAGCTATGAACGGCCAAACTCCCAGCGATTTAACAGTTGTCCGATGGCAGCGAGGAGTGCCGGTGTTCGGGGTCCCCGTCGTCACCAAGAACTTCATTTTTCTGGCTGCAATTGCCCTGACGGGATTTGTGTTCGTCATCTACAGTGAGGTCTT
>PLBD01000572.1 GCA_003135315.1 Acidobacteriaceae bacterium
AGCCGCAGCAAGTGTTAGTGCTCCCATTCGCGGTTCGCGAAGACTTTGGCGGCAATGCATCCGCGATTTCAGAAGATCTTTCGGTCATTGTTTACGCCCGTCCCAATGGCCATGAGGACCTCTACTTCATGGCCCAGCATTAGCGATTACCGAGGTTCGCGGCATTCAGCCCCTGTCAACAATGTAGGACGTCGGCCGCTCAGCATCGACCCTCAACTGTCATTGGGATTGTTTTTGTCATACTCTTTACAGGAGAGAAGACATGTGATGCGCCACGCTGTCTGGGTCATTGCCGTGCTGTTCTTGTTGCTTCCGCAGACTTTCTTGGGACAACACGGAGGCCGGCACGCCACCTCCGGCACTAACGGCGGGACAACTGCGCAGCCGGAAGATTCAGACTCGGCGACCTTCAAGCGTGCGGTCGCAGAACAAGCCACCGACGAACAGATCGCGCAGTTTCACCAGATGACCGAGACTACGGAAGCTGCACGGCAGCAGGCGCAGGACCTCCGGTCGTCGAAGTCGAACACCGGTACCTCAGAAGATCTGGTGAGCAAAGCGAACAGCCTTCAGGATGCGGTTGATAAAGCCCTGACCGATACTAGAAACTTCCTGCGATCGTTTTCGGATCTACAGGACGCCAGCCTAAAGAATCTTGCCAGGAAGCTGACGAAAGCCGGCGCCGCGGTCAACAAAAGCGGCAAAGCCATCGCACAAGAAGCGGAGCAGACAAAGCTAAACTCCGACCGGCTCATCCGGACTGCAGAAAGTCTGGAAAAAGCGCTAGTCGAGCTTCAGTCAGACCAGTTCAATCTGGGCAAGGAGATGGGCGTCCCGCGTCCGTGAATCTCATTTCAGAACGCCAGGCTCTGTTGTATCTGTGCTTTTCACGCGCTTCCTGGATTTGTTGCAACGGCAATTCGCCGTCACTTTAGTTCGCCATTTAGACTATGTGGCCCACCAGTTTGCCTTGGGACAGGTTCCGCCTAGGCAACGGCGCGCCCGGAACGATGATGCCCTTTGCTGCCCCCGTGTCTGCTGGCGATCCGTGCGTTAGCTTGCGACGGATGATGTACGGATGCCAGCTTAGAGTTATGGGCTTTCGAGTGGGCGACATTGGTCGTGGGCTGGTCAAAATGGTCCGGGTCCACTTCCTGCTGAGCGTGGGCCCGAGCCGGAAACAGGGAAACCGCGCCAACAGCCATTAGAACTACCAGCAACCTGAGCGATTTCATCTTTATTCCTCCTTGAGCGGTGGCTGACACTGTAGGAGCACTCAGGGTTCCGAAACCGCTCGTGGAAGCGTGCAGTATCCCGGTTGCTTCGCAAGGCATTGTTAGCCTGTGACTTGGCACGAAACGTCTGGCCGGGATTGACCGGCAGGACTCATGCAGCAGAAATGTAGGCTATCCGACCGGGATGGCGGCTATCCGGATGGATAGCTCAAGAATGCCGAGTGTCTCCGCCGAGAGTTTGCAGTTTCGGCAATACCGCACCTTTACGAAATCACCTTGAGCTACTCATTCCTCGCGCAGCAGTCTCAGAGGATCGACTTTCAGAGCGCGTTGCGCCGGAATCCACGTAGCCAGCAGACCCAGCAGCGACATAATTAGAACAACACCAGCCAATGCCACTGGATCGCGGGGAACTGCCCGGTACACGACAAAAGCCATCACCCGGCTGCCAAGAATTCCGAGGAACAATCCCGCAGCCGAACCGAGCGCAAGCAATTTGAACGCCCGTCCCAGCGCTGCCTGTAACACTTCGTTACGCTGCGCCCCGAGAGCGATCCGAATTCCCAGTTCCTTCATCCGCTTGCTCACCGAGTACGCCGCCATTCCGAAGATGCCGGTGATGGCGAGCATCGCTCCCATTACGCCCAATACACCCAGCGAAATCGTCGCCATGCGCGAACCAAACATAGCGCTGTCTAGTTTCTTGTTCCAGGTTTGGATGTAAAAAGGCAGCCCTGGATCGAGTTCCCGCAAGTTCCTCGTCATGGCTGCCGCGAGTTGCTGCGGATCGCGGTCCGAGCGCACCACCAGGTATGTCTGGTTCGACGGTGATTGCAGAATCGGCAGGAACATCGCCGGGTGGGGATCCTCGGCGACATTCGTGTATTTCCCGTCTTCTACAATGCCCACAACCTGGATGCGCGCGCCATCGGGCATCCGGTAATACCCGCTCATGGCGTTGGCCGCGGAGCCGAAGATTCGGCGCGCGAACTCCTGGTTGATCACCGCCACGCGCGGTGCGTTCTTGTCGTCGTGCCAGGTAAACCCTCTTCCCGACAGCAAGCCGGTGCCCGCCGCGTGGAAGTATTCGGGAGATATGTTGTACTGAATGGCTTCAGCCGCGGCGTTCGATGGCCTCAGGTCCGCCGTCTTGTCGGTGAAGACACTTGAGGGGTTCCAGCTCTCATGTAACGGCGGCTGGTCCACCAATCCCACAGACTGAACTCCCGGAATGGTCTCTATAGCCTCGATCATGCGTTTCTGCATTGCGGGCACTTTGTCGCCGCTGTAGCCTGCCATGCTCAGCTGCGTATCCAGCAGCAGGACGTTCTGCGGATCGAAACCGAAATTGCTGTGCAGCGTGCGTGCCAGTCCGCGCACGGCCACCATCGAAAGAGTGACCAGCGCCGCGCAGATCGCAATTTGCACCACCAGTAACAGGTCCCGGACCGTTATCCGACGCCCAACTGGGCCGTTTGATCCCGACTTGACGACCTCATAGGGATTGGTGCGGAGCACCTGCCGGACCGGAACCGCGCCAAAAAGAAATCCACTGGCTAGGGTCAGCAGCAAAGCTACGGCATACGCCATTGCGTCCGGGCTTACATCCAGATGGACGGGATATCGCGGCATTGGCTGCCATACGCTCAAGCCGCGCAACAGCGCTACGCTGCCCAATAGTCCGACGATGCCTCCAATCCCGGAAATCAGCAGGGCTTCGGTAAAGAGTTGGCGCAGAATACGTCTGCGGGTCGATCCCAGCGCAAGTCGCAGAGCAACTTCCCGGGAACGGTCGGCAGCGCGCGCAGCGAACAGGCTGCCTAGGTTGGCGCATGCCGCCAGCAGGATCAATCCCGCAAGCAGCATCAGTCCCGTAAGCGCCCCACGTAAGGGACGCCCAAGATAGTCCCCGTAAAGGCCGGGACGGGCCAGCAGGAAATCCATCTGGCCATCTTCTTTGGGATAAGTCTTTTCCAGATACGCGCCAATTGAATTCAGATCGGCGACCGCCTGCGCTGGAGTCACTCCCGCCTTCAGGTGTCCCATGACCATGAAAACCCAACGGCTCCCGCGTGCGTTCAGGGCATCCGAGCCTTCAATCTGTTCCTGGTTCACCATGGGCACAAACAGGTCGGGATTGAAGAACAGCAAGGTCCCATGGAAGCCCGGCGGCGCTACTCCAAGAATGGTGTAAGGATGCTTGTCCAACTGAACCGCATGGCCGACCACGCCACGATCCTCCTGAAAGCGGCTGTGCCAACAAGCGTAGGAGAGCACAATAAAGGGAGCGCTGTTCGGGCCATGCTCATCGGTGGCGTGGAAGAAACGGCCAAGATACGGCTGAATGCCTAATACGTCGAAGTAGTTCCCGGTCGCGGCTATGGCCCACGCGCTGGATGGATTGTCGCCCGCGTCCAGCCCTACCTCAAGGCCGGTATAACCTGCCAAGCCGTCAAAGGTGCGGTTGCGGTCGCGCAGATCGAGATAGTCCGGATAAGACTGCGACGGATCCAGAAAGCTCGCCCTGCGCTCGATGGCCCACAGGCTCTGCGCCTGCGGCACATTCAGCGGCCGGATTATCAGCGCGTTCAATACCGCGAAAACTAAGGCGTTTGCGCCGATGGCCAACGCCAGCGTTACGACGGCCACGGCGGCGAAGCCGGGAGACTTTCCCAACATGCGGGCTGCGTAGCGCAGATCGTTGATAAGACCTTCGATGAGATTGCCGCCGAGGGCTTCGTGGCATTCTTCTTTGAACCGTTCCTGGCCGCCGAACTCGATGCGCGCGCGGCGTTCTGCCTCGGCACGATCCAGGCCCGTGCGCTCCAGATCGTCTGCACGATGCTGGATATGGGAGCGCAGTTCCTCCTCCATCTCATCCGCGAGCTGAGACCGATGAAAGAACTTAGCGGAAAGGGAACGAAGGTAAGCCAGAAGATTCACTGCCATTCTCCCGCTGCGCTGGCCCGCTCCTTCCATCGTTGTGCGTCCACGCCGAACACCAGGAGCCACAAGGTCAGCGATCCTGTCCCGAGGATGCCGGGCGCCAGATTGTACGGAGTCAGATAGTTTGTGAGCGCCGGTGACAGAGAGGTCAGCCAGCCCAATCCGGCAAACGCCATCAGTATACCCAGAACTCGGGGCAGGAAGGTCGACCTGAAAATGAGATATCCGATCAGGAGACAATACAATCCGACAAATACCAATTCAATGTCTTCGCCGCGCGGATGAAGGTCCAGTCTCCCGATGGTCAGTCCAATGATGTTGAACGACGCCGCGAGCAAAGAAAGGGTCTTGTTCACCGGCTTAAACAAATCGTAGAAGAGCGCCGTCACACCGATATAGCAGACGGTCGCAATCAGGTCGACTGCGAAACCTAGCCTGCCGTGAACGAAGAGGGCAGCCGCTCCCATCACTATGGTGAGCAAGTAAAAGACACCGGCGATTCTGGCCTTGAGACGCGGTGACGTTTCTGCAATCCTTTGCATCAATACAGCGGTGCTCATACTGTTACCTCCTCAACGAGCGATTGAATCAAGGGCGCGTGGCCCTCTCCGGTGTGCCCCCAGTCGCTCTGAGCAGTGCGGGCGACCGAGCGGGACCGTCCTCAGGATGAAGGAGATTGAGGGAGCCGGGAAGAAGTTGAGCTTGGTCGGTCAAGCGCTCTCCTAAATTGGTTAGGAGTTTAACGCCGCTCTCCTAAGCTGTCAAGGAGAAAACTCCTGACGCGCCCGCGCCGCTACGCAACACCGCGACACGTCAGTCAGGTAGGGAAGTACACAAGTAAGGCGAAGCCACGGCAGCTACTGCAACTTCGCGTACTCGAGTTTGGATTGGGCGAGGATAGGGATGTCGGAATTGGCGTCTTTCCACAAGGTGAAAAACTGCTGATAGGCCTGCCGTGCGGCCACCTTGTCACTGGTCATCACCAGAGCTCTGCCCAACTGCAAATGAGCCAGCGGACCCAGGACGAAGTTGCCGGCAATTCCGGGATGGTCAACCATCTTCTGAAATTCCGCGGCCGCCGCCTGCGCCTTGCCTGCCTGTAGAAGCGCCAGCCCGCGCAGATACACGGGGTACATCGGCCCGAGTTCAAACGGCGCCTGACTTCCGAGTTCATAGGGCGCGGCTGGTTCCAGCGCAGTGATCGCCTGCTCGGGACTATTCTTGCCCAGCTCGGTTGCGGCTCCAATCGATGGCAACCAATAGCCCTGTATGATGGTGTCCTCCGGAGCCTCCTGATTCAGTTTGTCGGCCAGTTTTTGTGCTTGCACGGTGTCCCCGGCGCGCGCCAGGGCAAGTGCAGCCAGAATTCTGACGGACCGCCCATCGCTCAGAGCCAGTGCTTCGGCGGCCTGCTGACGGGCTCGAGCGAAGTTGCCGATCTCGGCTTCGCGCAATGCTTCATTCGCTCTCCATCCGCCGGCCGTTTCCGCCGCGCCGGCGCGCTTCGATGATTCCACGGCACGCTGAGAAAGGTCGCGGGCTGATGCGAAGCGCCCCCGATACGCCTCGGTGTCAGACTGGACGGAAAGCATCGTACCCTCTGCCCCCGGCTTCCCGATCGCCCAGGCCAACAGCTGAGCCATGGTCGCATCATCATGTTTCAAGAATGCCAGACAGTACCAGAACTCATAAGGCATATAAGGGCCGCCTCGTTTGCGTGCACGCAATTCCCCGAGGACGGCCTCGGCCGTGTCAAGTTGGTCCAGCGCGGCGTAGATACCTATGAGGTTGGAGAAATCAACGTCGGCCGGTGCCAGACGAAGGGACTCCCGCATCTCAGTCGCCGCCTTTTCGTATTGACCGAGCCAAATATTAAAAATTCCCAAGTTGAAGTGAGGCTCATAATCTCCGGGGTAGCTCTGAGCCCATTCTGTGGCAGTCTGGATAGCCTTATCCAAGTCACCGGTAGCCAGGCCGTAGTAGTGCGCTTCGATGACCAAGCGCTCTCGTTGGGTCAGCCGATTTCGTAGTTCGTACGCTTTCTGAAGGTTTTGGAACGCCAGCTTGGTTTCGTTCAGGTTGGAGTAGGCGATGCCGAGATCGAGGTATGCCATGGCAAAACTGGGGTCGAGTTCAATGGCACGCTCAAAGTGGGGAATAGCAGCCCGCCCGCCCCCCTGGACCTGGATCCTTCGTCCTTGTGTGAACGATTGCAGTGCATCCAGCGACGAAGTCGTCGCTTCCTCCAGAGGCTGGTCGAATCTCCTCACCGAAGCCAGCGATTCTCCCAAATTCGTCCGTAACTCATTGCCAGCCTGTTGCAGGGCCGGCAGTACCTTGTTCAGGCTCTCGGCCTCCGCATGAGCACTGACCAACGTGTCTCCTGTCTGACAGTTTGTAGCCTTCAACCCGATCAAATAGTGGCCTCCCACCGCTGCGATCGAGCCCGCGATGACGGCCTTACTGTTGGTCCGCAGGCAAAGCTCCCGCGCGACCTCTGCCGTCACCGGCTGGTCCGCCGGACGAGCCATCAGCCGTAAAGCGCCGGCAGCGCGCTGATCGGAAAGCACGTTCAGAAAGGGAGATTGCTCCAACTGGAACGACAGGGCCGTCTTCAGCGAGTCGTCGAATACC
Organism: Acidobacteriaceae bacterium; assembly: GCA_003135315.1. Lineage (GTDB taxonomy): Bacteria > Acidobacteriota > Terriglobia > Terriglobales > Acidobacteriaceae > Bog-257. Next base: position 6,816 of record PLBD01000572.1, read on the forward strand.
TTATCGCCGGTGTGGTTGCTGAAGTCGGCGAGAACCACCGTATCCTTTTCATTGAGCGCCGAAACCCTGCGCGTGCTCCAGTACACGCCGATCACAATGACCGGGATGCAGATAGCCGCAACCAAAGCCATGCGGAGCAATAACTTGGGCCGGGCTGCTTTGCGAACGGGGGCAATCTCAGCCGCCGGCGCGGCGGTGGCCGCCGCAACTCCCGCAGGCTGAGTTGCCTCCGCTTGCGGAGCGGCTGCGGGTGACGCTTCTGGTGTGCCTCTTGAAACCGGCTTGATCAAGGAGTTGGCCGGTGGCAGCTCTATGCTCGAGGCGGATTCGACCACCGCCGGCGCCACCGATATCGTTTTTGAAACTACTGGTGCGAGAAAACGATAGCCTCTTCGTGGAATTGTCTCCACGTAAACCGGCCGGTCGGCACTGTCGTTCAGCACACTCCTGATCTGGTTGATGCACTGGTTCATCCCGTGCTCAAAGTCCACGAACGTGTCATCGCCCCATATCTGCTTTTGGATTTCCTCCCGGGTCACGACCTGGCCGGCGTGGCTGGCGAGCAAGGCCAGCATTCGCAACGGCTGAGGCGCCAGCCGGATGAGAGTTCCATCCTTGCGCAGCTCTTCCGTATCGAGATTTAGCCCGAAGGTTCCGAAGCTAAGCAGCTTCTGCGTGGCGCCCAAAAGCGACTCCTTACCGAGTTGCGCCGGATTATATAACGGTAGCGCCTGCAAAAGCATGATTTCTTTTGCTGACATCCCCCGCTAACCCCCAAGCGCTCAACTGCTTAGCTGATGACCTGGAATTGATCCGGAACTGACCTTCAAATGACCCCGCAAGTATTGATCGCCCGTGCGTTTGGGCGCATTGTGCGTTCACGACAGCGGAAAAAGGCCAACAAGCCGGCCGCTTTCGTAAGGGGGATCCCGAGAGCGGGGCAAACGCCTCGCTCCCGGGAAGCGATGGCAGACGAGGCGGTCTTAACGGCCAAGACGTCGCCACCCATAGCCAGGGTCATAAGTAAACAGGAGGTCACTATGCAAGCGCGAATGACGTTCACCAGGGCAAGAACGATAGGGCCAATCCTGACCCTGATTCTGCTGTCGTCGCCGGAGCGGGGCAGGGAAGCCAGTGCAATCCCCGGGCCGACGGCTGAAGGTCCAGCTTCGGACCACACGCCCCTCGCGGCGCACGAAGAAGCTTTCCACGCTGCCATGCCGGCTCGCAGGCCGCGGCAACCGGGACCGATCCTGAGGCTGATTTTGACCGCAGAAGGCACCCAGCCGGAGGACCTGCCGGAGCTGGCCGTAAGGATTTAGCAAAAACAAACACCTTATGGAAGGAGCACCTGAGCGGAGCAGTTGCTCCTTCTTTAACCAACCTCGCCGCCACAACCCATGACCACAAGGAGGTCACTATGAAAACCTACACCACCAACCACAACAATGACACAGTCCGATTCTGCGATGGCAAGAACAGCAAAACCTGGAGGTCGCTCGCCCTCGCGGCGCTGGTGCTGCTGCCCACGGTCAGTTACTCGAGCGCTCAATCTCTGTCCTCCTCAAAGCGGAAGCCCATGACGTATAGCCCCACTACTTGCTGGGTGTCCCCCACGGGCGGGAACGGCTGCATGTCGCCGCAGTACCGCAGCGGCGCCTATGGTAGCGCACCTGGGAGCACATACAACGCCAACCTCACCGGCAATCCGGTCGGGGACAAGAACGTACTGAACCCCCAAAAGGTCAACTCGTCCAGCATGGGGCTGCTCACCTCGATAGAGTCTCCGTGGGTTGCGGCGGGGAACACGCAGGGCGGTTGCCAACCCAGCAACACCGGTGGCCAGCTGCTCCCGACCGCTTCTGTCTCGGTGGAATCCAGGATTCTATTTCCGGCGCTGGATGCCAACGGCAACTGCGCCCTGTTCACCTACGATGTCACGTACCCATCGGACGCTCAATACGTAGCCGAACTCGGCACCACGAATCCCCACGTCACCGCTTCTCCCGGCTATAACGGAGACGTCGTCATNNCATAGGGGCGGAAGATGGGAATGTTTACTCCTACGAATGGGCGTCTACTACCCTGGACTGGACGTTCACGGATCCTTATCCCGGCTGGGGCTTTGATTCCTCTCCTACGACCTGGCCGGGTCTGGCTTATGTATACGTGGTCGATACCGGCGGGAACATCTTCTATCTCAACCCCGGCAACGGTCAGGCTGCCTTCACAATTAACTCGCCCATAAACCCCGGGGGCAACAATGTTGTTCCGGTCTCAGCCTCTTCACTCGCCGTGAGCACCGCATCCAACATGGTATTCCTGGCGGGCACCGACGCGTATGGCAACACCAATGGAGACGAGGTTTGTGCCTATAACGCCACTACCGCAGCGAGCGCTTGGACGGCCTGCCAAACCTTCAGCGGCAATCTGACAGCGCAGAATAACCTCATCGGCTCCTCTCCTGTAGTAAGCGACTCGCTAGGGTTGGTGTTCGTAACGGATCAACCGCAGTACCTCCAAGGAACCAATTCGACCAACCTTTACGCCCTCGAAGTGAACAACAATGGCACCGTCAGGTGGAATGTGTCGCTCATCCCAACTCCTGGCAGCCCGTGGGACAGCTACTCTCCCTTGCCATATGGAGGTTCGCCGGCCTACGACGACAGCGCCAATAACGGCAGCAGCAAGTATGTCATCACCGTCTCTCCCTACAGCTGCTACTACAGCTACGGACACGGCTATCCCTGCGGGGAGTTTTCGGCCATCCAGGTGTTCAATGCACTAAATGGCAACTTGGTATGCAGCGGCTACACCAGCCATATCATTAGCCAGTCCTCTCCGGAAGTCGTGGATGGAGTCATCTATGTCGGAACCGACGACGGATACGTCTTGGCTTACGACGAGACCAAGTGCAGCAGCGGCAGCCTGCCTAACATCTGGACCTCGAGTACGGGGAATAGCTGCGGCAGCGGGCCGTGCCCAATGGACTCGCCGCTGGAAGGCCCTCCTGTCGTCAGCTACAACCGGATCCACGCCGTGTCGGAGAACGGGACACTATACGTTTGGAACCGGTGCGATGCGGCTGGTTGCTGGTAACAGCTCGCCGCTGCCAGATCTGTCCGGGGCAGAGAAGTAGTACTGGAAGCAGCAACATCCCCATCCTTTAGCTCGACCAAAGGGTGGGGATTTTTCTTGTCTGGGCGTTGCACCTCTGGTGACTGCTCACAGGCCGGCCGCGGCGTCATTAGGCGCAGCGCTCGCGGCTGCGGCAGGTATACTCATCGGCAGGCCGTAACGGACAACTCCTATGAAAGCTCGACGCCCTGCCGCTTGGTCGAACGCCTCGAAGGCCGTCGCCGTTCGTATCAGCGAAGCCGCCTTGTGCATGCTGCTGGCATTCAGCCTGCTGGCCGCGGCTACGCCTATGTCGGTCGGCAATGCCGATCCCAGCCGCTTCCTTACCGATGTCAAGACTCTGGCCGCTCCGGACATGGAAGGCCGCGGTCCCGGAACGCAGGGCCTGGCGCGCGCCTCGAAGTACGTTGAGCATCGCTATAAGTCGCTCGGTCTGCAACCTGCCGGCACGGACGGCTATCTCCAGCCGTTCACCGTAACCACCGGCGCAGTCCTGAAGCCGCACAACGAGGTGGTCGTCATTGACGGGGCGAAGAAGCAGCCGTTGACGATCAACCGGGATTTCGAACCCATCAGCTTCTCCTCTTCGGGCTCGTTTACCGGGTCGCTGGTGTTCGTTGGCTACGGCGCCTCGGCCGAAGAGTTTCAGTACGACGACTACGCCGGAATTGACGTAAAGGACAAGATCGTCGTGCTCCTGCGATACGAGCCCGACGCCTTCGCGGCGAAAGCGGGTCACCTGGGGCTTACGCAACATTCGCAGCTCGTCACCAAGGCCATCAATGCCCGCGACCACGGTGCCAAGGCCGTCATTCTGGTGAACGGCAAGCTCGCCGAAGGCGAAGAAGATTTGTTGCTGCGTTTCGGNNGAAAGCTGGTTCAAGGCCGCTGGAAAATCGCTGCCGGATCTGCAGCAGCAGATCAATAACGGCGGCAAGCCGGCATCGTTCGCTTTTCCAGAGGCGCTGCAACTGTCGCTGACCGTCGACATCGGCGCTACCCACGCGCGATTGAACAACGTGCTGGCCTATCTGCCCGGCAAAACGAATGAGTACGTCATCATCGGCGCGCACTATGACCACCTGGGACGCGGCGATTCCAACTCGCTGGCGCCCTCGCAGATCGGGCAGATCCATCCCGGAGCTGACGATAACGCTTCCGGCACGGCGGGCGTGCTGGAACTGGCGCGGCTGTTCGCGCCCCTGAAGGGCCAGCTCGACCGCGGCATTCTGTTTATGTCGTTCTCCGGAGAAGAGCTGGGGCTGCTGGGCTCGGCTTACTGGGTAAAGAACCCGACGATGCCACTCGACAAATGCGTTGCCATGATCAATATGGACATGATCGGCCGCATTCGCGACAACAAGATCTTCGTCGGCGGAGTGGGTACGGGATCGACATTCAAGTCGATTCTGGAGCTGGCGCAGAAAAAGACGGACTTCAAGGTTGAGTACTCACCGGGAGGCTATTCGGCCAGCGATCACACTTCCTTCGTCGCCAGAAAAATTCCGGTGCTGTTCTTCTTCTCGGGCCTGCATGCGGACTATCACAAGCCGTCCGACACGTGGGACAAGATCAACGCCCCTTCCGCCGCGCAGATGCTCAATATGGTTGCCGATGTGATGTTGCAACTGGCGGACGCGCCCCAGCCGCCTGCGTTCGTCACCGTGGCCGAAGACAAGCCGATGGGCGGCCTGTCGGGCGGTGGAGGATATGGCCCGTACTTTGGCTCCATTCCAGATTTCGCCGAAGTGAAGGATGGCGTTCGTTTTTCCGACGTGCGCCCGGGCTCCCCGGCGGCCAAGGCGGGGTTGAAGGCGGGAGATATCCTGGTGCAGTTCGACGGCAAGCCCATCCACAACCTTTACGATTTCACCGATGCGCTCCGCCGCAGCAAGATTGGGCAGGTGGTGGAGGTTAAAGTGCTGCGCGATGGCCAGCCCGTTACGGTCAGCGTTAAGCTGGAGCAGCGAAAGTAATGGGCCGCTGTGCTTTACTTTGTTAGTGAGAGAAGCCACCCGGAGTGCATCCACTTGAACCTTATGATTTTCTTACGAAAACCGTCTTTCGTCCTGTTCCTGTTCGTTGCTGCGTTGCCGGTTTTGCAGGCCCAGCAGTCGAACAGCACCGATAATTCGTCGTCATTGCTGTCGCCAGGCGAAGAGAAGCATCTGCGCAACATCCGCCAGCTCACATTTGGTGGGCAGAATGCCGAAGCTTACTTCTCCGCTGATGATCGCATGCTGAGCTTCCAGCATCAGGGCAAGGACGTACCATGCGACCAGATCTATACCATGCCGGTGGACACTCCTGACGGCAAACCGGCAACGCCCAAGCTGATTAGCTCCGGCAAAGGGCGCACCACCTGCAGTTATATCTTTCCCTCCGGCGATCGCATTTTGTACTCCTCGACCCAGGCAAGCAGTCCAGAGTGTCCTCCGCGGCCGGACTATTCGAAGGGCTACGTCTGGCCCATCTACAGCAGCTACAAGATCTACACCGCCAAGCTCGATGGAAGCGACATCAGGCTGCTGACGGACGCGCCGGGATACAACGCTGAGTCGACGATCATACGCGATGGCAAGAAGGTCGTCTTCACCTCCACGCGCAACGGCGATCTCGACATATATACGATGAATGCCGACGGCACGCACGTGAAACAGTTGACGCACGAGTTGGGCTATGACGGCGGCCCGTTCTGGTCGGCGGATGGCAAGAAGATTGTCTATCGCGCCGAACATCCCACGACGCCGCAGGAGATCGCCGACTACAAGGCTCTGTATGCGCAAGGCCTGATTCGCCCGGGCAATCTCGAAATCTGGGTGATGGATGCCAACGGCGAGCATAAACACCAGGTCACGCACAACGGCGCAGCCAACTTCGCGCCGTTCTTTCATCCCGACGGCAAGCGGATCATCTTCGCTTCCAACCTGGCCGATCCCAAGAGCGGCCGCGACTTCGACCTTTACATCATCAATGAGGACGGCACCGGACTG
>PLBD01000348.1 GCA_003135315.1 Acidobacteriaceae bacterium
AGAGTTCAACCGACGGAGGCAAGCCATACGGCGGCGTTGTCTTCGACACGGCGGGCAAGCTCTACGGAGCCACCAGCAGCGGCGGGACGAACAGCGGTGGCACGGCCTACGAGCTGATGCCCTCCAGCGGCAGCTGGACCTTCGATCTGCTTTACAGCTTTACCGGCACAGCCTACCTGCCGGGGTCCTTTGGCAGCCTGACGATGGACTCGGCAGGCAACTTCTACGGCACGACCGTCAAGGANNACGCCTTCCAATGGCGGCTGGACGCTGACCGACGTCTATGATTTTGCCGGAGGCACCGGGGGAGAGATTCCCTATGGCAGCGTGCTCATCGATAAGAGCGGCAATCTGTACGGCACCGCTTCCGCCGGCGGCGCGAACGGCTACGGCGTCATCTGGGAGATCACGCCTTAGGTCCATCAGGCCCACGCGTGTCCGCCAACAAACCGGCAGGTTCCCAAGCTCCGGGCAGCGGTATCTCCAGTCACTCGGAAGCAGTGGAATGTGCCGTATGAACGAAGTGAGGTAACAATGGGTTCTCAACCCGCGGCCGGCAGATTACCGGCATTGCTGCTGGTGTGCTGCGTACTGATCCTGGCTGGATCTGCCGTATCCAAAGACAGCAACCGGGTATTCTCGGGGCGGGTGGTCAACTCGTCCAACCACGGAGTGCAGGGGGTGATAGTTCATCTCCGGTCGCAGGAGACAAACCCGGCCCAGGCAGCGAGCGAATCGAAGGGCACGACGGGCGGCAATCAGTGTCCGCCGCCGGAGCTTTGCCAGGTCACCGCGCATAACGGCAGTTTCTCTTTTCACCAGATCAAGGCCGGACTCTACGATCTGTTCGTATCCAGGGACGGACAGGTGATCTACAGCAAGCCGGAACCACTGCTAGTCCCGCAGATGCCGCCCAACTCGCACCTGGAGATAACTCTCCCGCCGCCAACGCAGAATTAGAGCCGCTGCGGAGGGGCCGCTGTTGTTCGACTGCGTCATCGTAGCGCTTCCCCTCCCCGCGCGGAAACTTAACTACCCCAACTTAGGTATTCCAAAGCAGGGCCGCTTGCGGTAAACTGCTGCCGTTTTTATAACTGTGTTCTTCCCCCACTGCACTCCTCCGAAGGAGGAACGAGGATGATCTGGCCGCCACCGGTCGTTCTCACACGCCGATGAACGGGTATTCGCCTGCGACCGGAGCCCCTGGGTCGTTTCAGCTTGAGAGCCGCAGTTCACTTTGAATGGAGGTCCATCCCATGTTGCGTCGCTGCCTGCCGGTTTTCGCTTTTGTGCTCGCCGTGTTGTCTTTCGCCGATGCCCAAACGCCTTTGCGCCTGGTGAACGTAACGCCATGTCGTCTGGTCGACACCCGGCAAGGAAACCCGATTCAGGGCAATCATTCCGCAGTATTTAATCTTCCGACCCTGGCGTCATCCGGCGGAGCCTATGGCACCTGTACACCTTTTAGCCTGTCCACGGCGCAGGCTTATTCCCTGAATGTCACGCTGGTGCCGATTAACGGCGGACCGGTGGGATACCTGACCATCTGGCCGACCGGGGAAACCCAGCCGCTGGTGTCGCTGATGAACTCGGATGGCCGGGTGAAGGCCAACGCCGCGATCGTGCCTGCCGGCACCAGCGGCGAGGTCAGCGTTTACGTTACCGATACCACGAATGTACTGATCGATATCGACGCCTACTTCGCAAGCCCGGCCATCGCTCCTTCCGCGCTGGCTTTCTTTCCGCTGCCGCCCTGCCGCATTATCGACACGCGCGATGGCCAACATGGAGGGACACTGCAAGCCGGGGTGGAACGGGATTTTCCGATACCGGGAAATTGCGGCGTTCCGAGTAGTGCGTCGGCGTATTCGTTCAACGTAACCGTACTTCCAACCCAGGGGACGCTAGCCTACCTATCCGTGTGGCCTGCAGGAGAGCCGCAACCCGTCGTGTCCACCCTGAACGATGGTACGGGGACGATCGTGGCAAATGCGGCCATCGTACCTGCTGGCAGCGAGCAAAAAACGGCGTTTTACCCCTACGACAACAACACCGACCTGTTGCTTGACGTCAATGGTTACTTCGCGCCGGCTAGCTCGGCTTCCAATCCGTTGTCGCTGTACTCGGTGACGCCCTGCCGCCTGCTTGACACCCGCAGCGGCATCGGCTTGTTTGATGGCACTATCCCGGTCGGAATTGTGGGTGGCCCCTGCGGCGTCCCCGCCGCCAGTCCGGAAGCTTTTGTGTTGAATGCCACCGTGGTGCCGGATGGCGACCTGCTGTACCTCCAATTATGGCCGGAGGGCGGGAGCCAGCAAGGGTCCACCTTGAACGCCAACGACGGCGCGATCACCTCCAACATGGCGATCGTCCCGTCCGGAGTCGGCAACGATTCCGTCAATGCTTACGCTCCTACGTTGACCCAGTTGATCCTCGACATTTCCAGCTACTTCTCGGCCATTACGCCCTTGAGTGTTGAAACCACTTCCCCGCTTCCGGATGGCACGCAGAACCAGAACTACAGCGTGCAGTTGCTGGCGACTGGGGGCGTTCCCCCTTACACATGGCAGAAAACTGCGGGGAACTTGCCGGCTGGATTGAGCTACACCTCTGGAGGCTTGATCTCCGGCACAACCACCGGGACTGGACCTTCTAACTTCACGTTTCAGGTGACGGACTCGAACTCGCCTGCCGGCATGGCGTCAGCAGGTCTGCAAATCACCGTCAACACGAGCCTGCAAACGCTCGTGGTGACAACCACAGTGCTACCCACAGCCACGGTTAACACCTACTACAACACGCTGCTCGCGGCCAATGGCGGAGTCACGCCCTACACCTGGAGCATCTCGTCCGGCACGCTGCCAACCGGCTTGAGCCTGAACGCCAGCACGGGACAAATCTCCGGCCTCCCTGGCGCGTCGGGGCTCTGGGAGTTTACCGTCAAAGTAACCGATCATCAGCAGAACACCGCTATCCAGGCGCTGTCCATCCAGGTGAACACGGGCAACTCCAACGGAACCCTGAATGGGCAGTATGCGGCATCATTCGCCGGGTACGATAGCGGCAACTGGTTTGTCCTGGCATTCAGCTTCACTGCCGATGGCGATGGCAACATCGTTAGTGGTGAATACGATCAGAACGAGGCGGGCTCCGGCTATCAGCACCAGGCGATTACTGGAGGAACCTATTCCATCGACTCCAACGGTCTCGGCTCCATTAAGCTCAACAGCAGTACGGGAAGCTTTGAGGTCCTGGTAGCGACCGGCAACGCCGAAGAGATGCGGGTGATCGGTCTTAATCAGAACGGCTCCAATGGAACGTGGGGTGCGGGCGTGATCCGCCAGCAGAATCCCACCGATTTCACTCAGGGCGCCCTAGCGGGAAACTGGGCCTTCGGTTTGCAGGGTGTCGACCCATCGGGCGATCCCCTGGCCATTGATGGAGCGTATCAAATCAGCGGTGGCACAATCAGCAACGGAATCGAAGACATCAACGACTTCGGCAGCCACAGCCAGGCGACGTTCAGCGGCACAGTGACCAGCAGCCCGCCCTTCGATGCCAATGGCCGTGGGACCGTGCAGATCAAGGTCGACGGGGTTCCCATCAATGCGGCTGTGTACATCGTTTCCGCAAGCGAGTTGATCCTCATCGACATCGACAGCGGCGGCAACCTGTATGTGGAAAGCTCCGTGCGGCAAAGCGGCACCTTCAACCAGGGCAGCCTGAATGGCAACGCGATTGGGCGGGGCAGCAGGAAAGCGAAAGCCAATACCGATAACCCGCAGAGCGAGGCGATCGTTCTACAAGCGACAGCCGACGGCAACGGCGACATCAGCTTCGCGGAAGATCTCAACAGCGGTGGTACTTTCGGGCAAGCTACGCAGTCCGGTACCTATGTGGTTGCCTCGAACAGCAGGACCGTCGTCACTTTGACGAGTGGGGCGGTTATTGTCTGCTACCTGGTCACCAGCAATGGGGCATACTGCATCAATGCCATCCCTGCCAGCGGCAACAACAACGCCGGCGCGGAGGTCACCTATCTCGAACCGCAGACCGCAGGGCCATTCGGCCTGGGTTCGATTTCGGGCGAGTACATGGGCGGCTCGCTGCCGCAGTATATCTCCAGCACCAATAGCTCAATCGATTCCGCCTTCTCCGACGGCATGGGTAACCTAAGCTTCATCACTAGCGAGAGTGGGCCGGGCGGCACATTGCAGAATCAGCCCGGGAACGGAACCTATACCGTCGACAGCACCGGCGCAATCACGGTATCAGGAGGAGGCAGCGTGATCGCGTACGGATTTGTTGTCGGACCCGGAAGATTCATTTTGATTTCGTTGGACGACAATCCACGAGTGCTTTACCACGTGAAGTCCTCGGCGCCATGATTTCCCTGACCGGCGCAAAAAGCCCATACACATCAGCCCGCCGGCAACGGCGGGTTGTTTTTTTGTGGCAGCTAGTCCGGTGCTAATGCCGACCCGGCCCAGGCATTTACTTCGGCGCGTCTCCCTGCGGCTCGCTGGGGTGCGCCTGGCTTTCGTGTTTATGGAAGAGCTTCGCCTGAATATCGGGCCAGAATTCCAGGAAGATGTCGCCCAGGCAGCCATAACCCAGCGAGATGGACGCGCGGCTGACGGTCAGTCCCACGCCGCGATCGTCCTGCGGGTAGTAGGTATTGGAGATCGTGCCCGCGGTGAACGCTCCCAGCACATTGGAGAAGTGGAAGGTGTGGCCGCCGGAATCTTTCCTGGCGACAAACTCCTGCTTAAACGCACTGTAGATGCGTAGTTTGATGGGACCTTCGCCCACCCGGAAGTAGCGGGGGTCCTGCTTGAAGAGCACCGGATAGACGAAATTGCTCCACAAATTGCTGTCGGCGCCATCGGCTAAAGCCGCTCCATAGCGTTTTCCGTAACCCGATGCTCCCTGGCCGTATTCGGCGAAGGAGTTTGTAGCCTGACCCACGCCCGCCGTCAGTCCCGCGGCAAAAAACGTGAACGGGTCGTACATGGTCCTGGCCATCAGCTCGGCCTTCTGTCCGCTGCTGAGCGGTGGTGCGTTCTTGACGCTGGTCATGCCGAACATGGGAACCACGCCCAGCGCGCGCTGGTGTTCCTCCTGCTTCAACACTTCCGCCCCACTCAGGGGCCGCTCCGGATTCGCTGTAGCCGGCTGCGGCTTCGGCTGCGACGGCTGCTGGTCCGCCTGGGGCGGCTGCGATGTTGTCGAAGAGGGCGAAGAAGTGCTTCCCGATGGCGCCGTCTGCTGAGCCAGGGCGGCAAGAGAAAACAGGCTGAGAACCACGGCAACGGCAATTCGGGTCGGCAAGGTCATTGTAAGAGAAGCGGCTCTATACCCTTTCGGATGGCTGGATAAAGGACAACCCCTTGAGGATACCAATTACTTCATTGGATGCGCATTCGGGCGTCAGGGGCGCACCGTTCCGTCCCGACAATTTGCATTGTAAGCTGTCGTTCGGTTTCATTGGCCCGGGAGTTCCAAAATGTTCAGCTTTCTGGGGCGAATCAGCGGATGGCCGCCGCCGGCTGCGGCCGCCGGACCAGCGCGAGCGCCGTGACATCATTGTGGTGGGGCGCCTTCTGCACAAACTGCTGCACGCCGTCGAGAATGAGAGAGGCGATCTGGCTGGCGTCGTCCTGGGGTGCGCGCTCAAAATGCTGCTTCACGCGGTCCAGCCCAAACTCTTCCTTCTTGAATGCCGCCTCAATCACGCCGCGCGAAACCAGCAGCAGGGAAGCCCCGTGTTGCAGCGCGGCCGTCGGAGCTTCGTACGTGGAAGCGGCGAACAGGCCCAGAGGCAGGCCCGTTGCCGGCAACTCGGTGATTCCCGCCGGGTCGCGCAACAGCCCTGGAGTGTGTCCGGCATTGGCGTAGCAGATGGTCCCAAGCTCTTCGTTGTAGCACCCCAGAAAGGCCGCGCAGGGCCGCACTCCCGAGGCCGCCCGCCGGATGCACAAGTTCAGTTCCAGGCAAAACTCCATCATCACGTCGGCTTCGTTGATCTCCTCGGGAGCAAACCGGTCCCTGCCGAGTTCCTGAAATGTCTGCCGCGCTGCTTCCACGATCGCGTGGTTCTCCTCGGCTCTTCCCGCCACATCCAGCAGGCCGAACACCACGCGACAGCGATTGGCGCGCAGGAAGTGGTAGAAATCGCCGCCGGCATTGTTGCCGTTGACCATGCCCGCGATGTCGGCACCCGATAACGGCGGAAATTCCGCGCGCGTGGGCGCTTCGGGCAAGGTTGCACTGCGCTCGCGTTGGAACAGGAATTTCATGGCGAAGCTGGAATCATAGCGGAAATCCTGCGGAATGCAAGAAGCCATCTCTTGTGCATGCTTTGTGTCAGGGCACGGCTTCACAAGCTGCGGAAAACTCTTGTTTGAAGGCTTTGTGTCAGGGCACGACTTTAGTCGTTCCGATAAGCTGCTTATTTTGTCATCCCGAGCCGGCTTCAGCCGGCGGCACAATGGCTCTGTTCCGACTTTTTCCGCAGCCTGTTCCGCCGTGCCGTTTAGAAGCGCACAGAGTTGGGGCTTTAGCCCCTGAGGGTACACGTCCCTGCCCCTGCGATTCTTGAAACAGGCCTGGTCGCAAGCGCGGCGTGTTTTCCCTTTGCACGATACGATGGAGCTGGAGCATAGCGAGTGCGCATCGTCAGCATTGGAGAAATTCTGTGGGACGTCATCGGCCCGGCCGAGTATCTCGGCGGAGCTCCCCTGAACTTTGCCGCCCACGCGCACAAGCTGGGACACGAAGTCGTGCTGGTCAGCGCCGTGGGTGACGACGAGCGCGGCCATCGCGCCCTCCATGATTTGCAGCAATGCGGCGTTTCGGCGGAGTTCGTGCAGCTTCGGCGCGGTAAGCGCACGGGCACGGCCGAGGTCGAACTCGGCCCCGACGGCAAGCCGATGTTCCACATTGTGCGCCCGGCCGCCTACGACTTCGTGCATCTCACCCGGCCGCAGATACGGCGTCTTGTGGAGTGGCAGCCGCAGTGGATTTACTTCGGCACGCTCTACCACACCTCGAAGCGGGCGCTGGATTCCACCTTGCGCCTGCTGGCCGAAATACCTGCCGCCCAGGGCTTTTACGACGTGAACCTGCGCGACGGCAACTGGAACCTCACCACGGTGGAGCAACTCGCATCCCACGCCAGCGTGATCAAGCTCAGCGACAGCGAGGCCGAGTTCCTCGACGCCTCCCTGAACGCCGATGGCAACGAAGGCTCGGTGGAGCATTTCTGCCGGCGCTGGAGCGATCAATACCATTGCAAGACGATTTGCGTGACCTTCGGCGAACGCGGTTGCGGTATCTATAAGGACGGGGCCTACACCGAGATTCCCGGCTGCAAGGTCGAGGTCTCTGACACCGTCGGCGCGGGCGACGCCTTCGCCGCCGCCTTTCTTCATGGTCTCGATCAGGGCTGGGATGTTGGACGCTGTGGCAAGTTTGCCAACGCCGTGGCTGCGCTCGTAGCCAGCCGTCCCGGCGCAATTCCCCATTGGGATGTGGAAGAAGTGCGGTCGATGCTCGCTTAGCCGAGTGGTTCTCACGCCGCTCTTCGCGCTGCCAAAATGGGGGGTACCCCCTCCCCTAATCTGCCCGTAAGTTACTGAAAGTACGAAAAACCCTCCGTAAGAATTTGAGCCCGTGGGACTTACACGTAAAAACTTGAGCGCGTGGGAGTTACGGGCGGAAAAGAGAGCACATTCTAGGGGAGATTGAGTTTTGACGGCCGGCGCCTGGCAACGAACTCGCAACTATTACTCCAAAACACAAATAGGGCGGGAGCGCCAGGAGTCAGGCGGATCCTACCCTAACAGCCGAATCCTAACTCGTTTAAGAAATCCGTCAAGATTACGAAAGTACAATCGCGGTATTGTACTTTCGTAACCCCGTGGCGTCGCGCGTAACCCGAGATGCCGATTCCCGATTACTTGTGCTATGGCGATGTTACGCCAGTTGTCCGTGCTGGAATACAATTCCTACATCGCTATGAAACACAAACTCCTAGTTCTTGCAGTGCTTGGCCTCATACTGCCCGGACTTGACGGACAGCAGCAGCGGCCCGCACGCGTCTGCGTGCGGCATGTTGTTGTTCCCACCGTATATCCGATTCTTGCGAGGCAAGCAAGAGTGCAGGGCACTGTCATCGCAAAATTGAAAGTTGCTGCCGATGGGACGGTTACCGATGCCATAGTTGAGTCGCAAGACCCGCTGCTCGTTGCTCACCCAATTCTGCAAAAGGCAACGCAACAAATAGTGCGGCAATGGACATTCGAGTGCCAAACATGCGCTCCCGGCGTTGGATTCGAGCACGAGATTACGTTCAACTACCGACTAGAGGGCGAGGATTCTAAATTCTCAGATACGAGGATTACGATGGAGTTGCCAGACGCGGTCAGCATTGTCGCCCGGCCACCAGTCATTGAGGGCGATACCGCCCAAACGAAGAAGAAGTGATAACTGTTGCGAACAGGCGATAGCGCAAGTAACCGTGAAAGCCTGTGACACTTGCGCTATGGCGAGTAGAGTCGAGAACA
>PLBD01000102.1 GCA_003135315.1 Acidobacteriaceae bacterium
CGCCGCCGTGTTCGCCGCAGATCCCGATCTTGATTGTGGGACGTGTTGCGCGTCCCTTCCCAACCGCGATCTTCATTAGTTGACCGACGCCTTCACGATCAAGCACCGCAAAGGGATCCTGCTTCAGAATGCCTTCGGCGAGGTACGCGGTCAGGATCTTGCCGACGTCGTCTCGCGAGAAGCCGAACGTGGTCTGCGTGAGATCGTTGGTGCCGAAGCTGAAGAATTCAGCTTCCTTGGCGATCTCATCGGCAACCAGCGCGGCCCGCGGCAACTCAATCATCGTGCCGACAAGGTAGTCGACTCGATGTTCCTTTTCGGCGAATACTTCTTCGGCGACGCGGCGAACCACGGCCGCCTGATTTGCCATTTCCTTCAGGCCGCTCGTCAGCGGAATCATGATCTCCGGCTTGACCTTGACGCCTTCTTTCGCGACTTTGACCGCGGCTTCGAAGATGGCGCGCGCCTGCATCTCGGTGATCTCCGGGTAGGTGATGCCGAGACGGCAGCCGCGCAGGCCAAGCATGGGATTGACTTCGTGCAACTGCTCCACGCGGTTGAGCAGCGTGCGCAGCTCTTTCAGCTTGGGCGACTTCGGCTTGGTGATTTCAAGCCTGGCAATGTCAACCAGCAGCTCTTCGCGGCGCGGCAGGAACTNNTGCAGCGGCGGATCGAGCGTGCGGATGGTGACCGGGAATCCGTCCATGGCGCGGAAGATGCCGATGAAGTCGTTGCGCTGATACGGCAGGAGCTTGCGCAAAGCGGTGCGGCGATCCTTCTCGTTGTTGGCCAGAATCATGGCCCGCATGTGCGGCAAACGGTCCTCGGCAAAGAACATGTGCTCAGTGCGGCACAGTCCGATGCCCTCCGCGCCGAAAGCTCGCGCCTGCAAGGCATCGCGCGGAATATCCGCGTTGGCGCGAACGCCCATACGCCGGAAGGGTTCGGCCCAGCCCATCAGCTTCAGCAGTTCCGGATCGTCGGGGCGGGCAGGGACGGTCTTGAGCTGCCCGTTAATGACGCGGCCGGTCGTGCCGTCGAGAGAGATCCAGTCGCCTTCCTTCAGCGTCTTGTCATGAACGCGGATCACGCGCGCCTTTTCGTCGACCTCGATGTCGCCTGCGCCGGCCACGCAGNNGCGATGTCTTCCGGCGTGGTCTCGCCGCGCACCAGGATCAGTTTTGCGCTCTTATCCTTGTGGAATTTCTCGACTGCTTCTTCGGCGGTAAAGACGATCTGGCCGACGGCCGCGCCCGGCGATGCCGGCAGTCCGGTGGCGAGCACTTCGATGTCTTTACCCTTTTCGTCGAGGCTGGGGACAAGGAAATCGTAAAGTTGGTTCGGCTCGACGCGAAAGATCGCTTCTTCCTTTGAGATCAGTCCTTCTTCCACCATTTGAATGGCGACGCGAACTGCGGCGCGTCCAGTGCGCTTGCCATTGCGTGTTTGCAGCATGTACAGGCGGCCATCCTGGATGGTGAACTCGAAGTCCTGCATGTCGCGGTAGTGCTTCTCCAGCCGCGTGGTGATCTCGCGGAGCTGGTTGTAGACCTTGGGCATGATCTTCTCGAGCTCGGAAATGTGCACCGGGGTGCGGACGCCCGAGACCACGTCCTCGCCTTGCGCGTTCATCAGGAACTCGCCGTAAAACTCCTTCACGCCGGTGGCAGGGTTGCGCGTGAAACCCACGCCGGTGCCGCTGGTCTCGCCCAGGTTTCCGAAGACCATGGCCTGCACGTTGACGGCAGTGCCGAGCATGTCGTCAATGTTGTTAATGCGGCGATAGGTCTTGGCGCGATCGTTCAGCCAGGAGCGGAAGACGGCGTCACGCGCCATCACGAGTTGTTCGTGCGGGTCCTGGGGAAACTCGCGCTTGGTGTGCTTCAGCACGACTTTTTTGTAATCGGCGATGACCTCTTGCAAAGCCTTGGCGTCGAGGTCGGTGTCGAGCTTGGCCTTCTTCTGCTTTTTCTTGCCGTCGAAAACTTCCTCGAAGGCGGATTTGGAGATGTCGAGCACGACGCTGCCGAACATCTGGATGAGGCGGCGATACGAGTCGTAGGCAAAGCGCGGATTATTGCTGAGCTTGGCCAATCCCTCGGCTGACTTGTCGTTCAGGCCGAGGTTGAGGATGGTATCCATCATGCCGGGCATGGAGAATTTTGCGCCTGAGCGCACGCTGACCAGCAGCGGATTGTCGGCGCCGCCCAGCTTCTGGCCCTGCAACTGTTCCAGCCGCTTGAGCGCTTCATCCATTTGACGATTGACCTCGCCGGAGACGGTGTGGTGTGGCATGTACTCGCGACAGGCTTCGGTCTGGATGGTGAAGCCGGGAGGAACGGGAAGACCGGCGTTGGTCATCTCGGCGAGGCCGGCGCCTTTGCCGCCCAGTTCGTCCTTCATCTTGCCGTGGCCTTCGGCATGGCCGTCGCCGAAGAAGTAGACGTACTTTACGGCTTTCGCTTTGGCAGCCGCGTTTTCCAGTTCAGCAATAGGAGTGCTCATAGGGAGTCCTTTATTCGTTGCTAATCGTTATCGCGTGTACGGATGTGTTCACCACGGAAACACGGAGGGCACGGAGTTTCCGCTTGCTCATCTCCGTGGTCTCCGAGAACGTCATAGGAAGTCCTTTATCGTTTTCACGAAGTTGCGCGAGCCCAAGCCCGCAGGGCGGCACAACCGTAGCCCAGGACGTAAGTCCTGGGTCAGGGGCGTTTATTACAATGAGTCCGCCAGGACGGAACAAAATGTGTCGTCCCTGAAGGGACTCCGGAACTCAATCGAACGCTTTCCCAGCACTCACGTGCTGGGCTGCGCTTGTGCCGCCCTTCGGGCTGGCCGTCTGCAACTTCAGCCGGTATTGCCTTTTGACTACTTGCCTTCAGTGACGATTTCGCTAAAGTCGGCGATGGTGGAGAACTCACTCAACAGATCGCGCAGCAGCGCGAGCCGGTTAGCGCGCACGCGCTCATCGTCAACCATCACCATGACCTTATCGAAAAAAGCGTCCACGGGCTGGCGCAACCGACTGACCTGCGCCAACGCGCTGGCATATTTCTTCTCTTCGCGCAGCTGGCGGACGGCCAATGCGGTCCCCGGAATTGCCGTCGCCAGGTGTTTCTCGGCCTCATCGGCCAGCGCTGCAGGGTCGAGTTGCTCCGCTATCGACTTCTTCGTCTCGCGTGCTTGCCGCAAGATATTCTTGATCCGCTTGAACGCGACGGAGATTGACGCGAAGTCCTCCGAGCCCCGCACGTCGCTGACGGCTTCGGCCCGGACGATGGCGTCCACCACGTCGTCGCTGCCGGCGGCGAGCACGGCGTTCACCACGTCATAGGCAAAGCCACGGGCATCGCGGAGGTAGAACTCCAGGCGCTCGCGCATGAACTTCCCAACTGCATCTCCGAAGTCGAAATCGTGCTTGAAGCGCCGTTCGGCCTCCGAGCCTGTGTATTCCACTCGCGCATCAGCGAAGAGTTTGCTGATCGGCAGCGGCAGCTTTTGCTCAGCGATGATCTTGACGATGCCGTTGGCGGCGCGCCGCAACGCAAACGGATCCTTGGAGCCCGTTGGTTGCAAGCCCAGCGCGAACATTCCGGCGATGCTGTCGGCCTTGTCGGCGATGGCGAGCACGCCGCCCTCGACGCTGCGCGGAATGCTGTCGTCCATCGACTCAGGCTTGTAATGATCGTAGATGGCGTCGGCGATGGCTTCGACGGTCGAGGCCGGCAGGATCGGGTCGAGTTCCTGCGCCCGGGCGTACAGGCCGCCGATGATGCCTTGCAATTCGGTAAACTCCTTCACTAGTTCGGTCGTGAGGTCGGTCTTGCAGAGTAATGCAGCCTTGAAGATGATGCCCGGACGGGCGGCGCTTCCGGCGCTGCGAATGGTCTCCGCGATCAGGCTGCCGAGCTTCTGCACGCGGAGGGTCTTGTCGTAGTAGCTGCCCAGGTCCTTCTGGAAGGTCACCGACTTGAGCATTTCCACGCGGTCGCGCAGGGGAATTTTCTGGTCCGTCTCCCAGAAGAAGCGGGCGTCGTTGAAGCGGGCTTTCAGCACTTTTTCGTTACCTTGGCGGATCAGACCGTCGGGATCGCCATCGGTGTTGGTGACGGCGACGAATTCTGGGGCGAGGGAGCCATCGGCATTGAGCACCGAGAAGTAGCGCTGGTGATGGCGCATGACGGTGGACAGAATTTCTTTCGGGAGTTCGAGGTAAGACTTGTCGAAGCTGCCACGGATGGGGGTAGGGAACTCGGTGAGATAGACGAGGGTCTTGAGGAGCGCTTCGTCTTTTTGAACGTCGGGGCCGAGAGCCTTTTCGATGCGGGCTTTGCGCTCGTCGGCCGAGACGATGACGAAATTGGCGCGCAGGGCTTGCGCATATGTGTTGATGCCAACGAGCAGAGGCCCCTTTGAGCCGAGGATACGATGGCCGCGCGTGATGTTGCCGGATTTGACACCGGCGATTTCGAAGGGGATGATTTGATCGTCAAGCAGAGCTACGATCCAGCGAATGGGGCGGATGAATTTGACGCCGCCTTTGCCGGTCCAATACATGGTTTTCGGAAAGGGGATGCTGGTGATGACGCCTGGCAGCTTTTCGGCCAGTGCGTGGACGGCGACTTGGCCTTTGACGAGTTGGTTCGAGATGTAGCGCTCGCCTTTGGCGTCGGTCATTTTGGAGAGCTTGTCGATGGTGGTGTTCTGCTTTTTGGCAAAACCTTCGGCGGCTTTCTCGCCAGCGGAGAGATACGGACCTTGGACGAGAGTTTCGACATCGGGTGCCTGGCCGATGAGATCTTTGGCTTGGAGGACGAGACGGCGCGGGGTGGCGTCGGTAGTGATGGACGAGCCGCCGAAGGCTGCGAACGCGTCGGCAAAGCGCTTGTGCAGTTCGGCGAGCGCGGGCGGGATCATCCAATCGGGGATTTCTTCGACGCCGATTTCGAGCAGGAAGTTTGCCATTACGCCACCACCTTTGTTTCGGCTGCGGGCGCTTGTTGTTTGGCCCAGGCGTCGGCGACACCGACGGCTAATTTACGGACGCGGCCGATGACGCCAACGCGTTCGGTGACGCTGATGGC